>CAIXLU010000328.1 GCA_903920315.1 uncultured Oscillochloris sp. | reverse complement strand
GTATGTGGATGGTGTGAACCTACGCAAGTTGCTTGATGAACGTCCGATGACACTGGAGACCGCTCTCATTATTATCGGACAGGTACTCATCGCTCTAGAGTACGCCCACCGCAATCAGATCATCCACCGCGACATCAAGCCTGAGAACGTGATGATTTCGGCGCAGCACGGGGTGAAGATTATTGACTTCGGTATCGCCAAGATACTCTCGACCGTGACGCGCACGCGCGACGGCATGATGATCGGCACGCCACAATACATGTCGTACGAGCAGGCAATGGGTCAGACGGTCACTCCCGCGAGCGACATCTATACAACCGCGATTGTTCTCTACGAGATGCTCACCGCAAATGTGCCATTCAGTTCGGATAACGCGGTCGAGATCGTCCAGATGCACCAGACTGCGCGCCCCCTGCCACCTGCTCGGATCAACCCAGCGATCCCGGCCTCAGTGGAGGCGGCCATCCTGAAGGCCCTGGAGAAGGAGCAGAGTGCGCGATTCCGCAGCGCCATCGAGTTCTCTACCGCCCTTGGCTGCCCCCTCGGTAAGTCCCTGCCCCAAGATGTCGCCGCCGATGTGAGCCGACTGACGCCACCTATCGCCAATGAGCGCAGCAACGCGGTAGATTTACCCACACGGGCACCCGCAGTGCCCCAAGTTCCGAGCGTCGGTCGGGCCGTGCTACGGGTAGAGAGCGGGCCACGCCGTGGGCAGATTATCACCCTGGCCGCCATTCAGGTCATCGGGCGCATGGAGATTGACCCTTCCGACGGCACTATTTCGCGCCAGCACTTCCGCATGGAGCAGCAGCAAAGTGCCTATGTCATCTGCGATAGCTCGACCTATGGCATTGTCGTCAACGGAGTACGCTTACAAACTGGTGTGCCATTACGAATTCAGCCGGGTGCTCAGATTCAGGTTGGACAAACGGTTCTGATCTATGAAAACCACAGCTAAGGAGATGGTCATGAGTGATCCCCAAGACCAGGGCAATGATGTGCCGATGGCCCCGAAGACCATGCTCGATCAAGCCCTCTACAGTCGGCCCGGCCCGGCCCGGCCCCAGGAGCGCACCGAACTGCTTGGTGACGACGCCCCGCCTGACGTTATGGCGTGGCTCATCTTCATGGATGAAGGTCCTCGCCACGGCCAGATGGTTCGGCTAATAGGCGCATCTATCATGCTCGGGCGCGCCGAAGACTGCGAGATCCAGCTTGATGACCGGGCGATCTCGCGCCAGCACAGCAAGATCCGGATTGAGGGCAGCGGTACCGCAACCCGCTACGTCATCCACGATCTTGCGACGGATAATGGAACCTTTGTGAATGGCAGCCGCAACCTGCCGGTCGAGTTACAGAACGGCGACATGATCCGCCTTGGGCGAACTGAGCTAATGTTCAAGCGAATTTAGGGAGTACGACAATGAATCGTTCGGGATGGGGTATCGCAGCTTCAATCTACAACTGGATCGCTGGCGTTCTTGGTATCCTCGTTGGCTTGTACATCATCCTCGTCTCAGGGTTCTTTCTTGACCTCCTTAGACGAGCATTGCCCGACATGAGCGTCATTGCGATTCTTCCGATGATCTTCGGTGTGTCCTATCTGCTGTTTGGTGTGCTGCGCTGTGTAGTGGGTTTCGGACTCATAACCATACGCGGCTGGAGTCGGATTACAGCAGTCGTTATCCACATTATTTTCGGACTCTGGAATTTGACCCTCGCGGTACTGCTGATCCGTGCTGATCTGATCGGGCTATCGCTGATGTTTGTGACGCTCTTTATCGCAAACGTCGTGATGTCGGTCGGGTTGCTGTTACGCAGTACTGCCGACGCCTACGCCGGCTACAGTATGGGGGGGATGGTGGGCCGTCAGACCCAGATTGCGCCAGCGATGAACTACGGCGGCTATCAGGCACCAACCCAGGCCGCGCCTACCCCCATCCAGACTGCGCCCGCCGTGAACGCAACCAGCGCCTACGCCCAGCCCCGACCAGCCGGCGTGGCCCGTACCGAGGTGGCTGGCCAGAAGGGGCCGCAGATCGTCGCGTGGCTAGTCGAGCGCAACGGCCCACGCGCCGGTAAAGAGCATCGTCTTGATAACCAGATCACCGTCGGGCGTGACCCCGGTCGCTGTGAGATTGTGCTTGACGAAGGCAAGATCTCCAGCGAGCACGCACGCATCCGCTTCGAGCAGGGCCGCTACGTCCTCTTTGATCTAGCCAGCACCAACCACACCTATGTGAACAATCAGGAGATCCAGAAGCACGTGCTTCAGGATGGCGACCAGGTTCGCCTTGGCCCGAACGTCCAGATGACCTTTGTGCAGGCTGGCCGACCGTAGCAGCGTGGGCGCGCAAGCAAGGCTTGCGCGCCCGTGCGAGGAGAACCTGATGCGTAGACTACTTCGCACACTCGGCACCCTTCTGGGCCTAACGGCTCTGTTAGCCACGTCGCTGGCCTATGCACAAGCTGAGATAAACCTACGGATTGATCGGGTGGACGACAGCGCATTCCCTAAGGTTCGGCTCTTCACTACCGTTACCGATTCCCAGGGACACGCCCTGCCCGGACTCAAGCCCGACAGTTTTGTGCTGCGTGAGGGCGGCAAGAGCGTTCCTCTGACAAGCGTGGCCTCCGTCCCTGCCAACGAGATAGAACTGCGCGTCGTGCTGGCCATTGACATCAGCAAGAGCATTGAGCCATCCCTCGACCAGATCCGAACCGCCGCCACTGGCTTTGTGAAATCCCTTACGGCGAGCGACCAAGTGGCCCTGGTGGTTTTCGGCAACACTGCCCGCGTTGTCCAACCCTTTACCGCCGACCATGGCGCGGTAATCAACAGCATCCTCAGCATCGGGCCTGCTCAACTCGAAGACTACACCGCCCTCTATAACGGCGTGTTCGAGGGCGTTCGCCTTGCCGCCGATGGCGCGAGCAGCGGACGGCGGGCGGTGGTGGTGCTGACTGATGGCAAGAACACCACTCCATCAGGCAGCGATAGTCTGGCGCTTACTGATGTGCAGCGCGGAGCCAGTGAGCGACGTGTACCAGTCCATGTGATCGCCGTCGGCTCGCAGCTCTCGGATCAGGAGCTACGGATTATTGCCACCGACGGGAGTTTTCTACGGGTTGACCAGCCTGGACAGCTTGCCGCCGCCTACGCAGATATCGCTGGACAACTGCGTCAGCAATATCTGATCAGCTACACCTCACAGCTTCCCGCCGATGGGAGTACGTATCCGTTCGACCTGAGCGTGAATGTGCCGGACGCGGGTACTGCTCAGGCGACAACGAACCTACGTGCAACGCTGCCGACAGCACAAGCGCCAACGAATCAGATTGTACCTACGCCACTCTCGAATGGAACGGCAACGACCGGGCCAGACATTCCGCTCTGGGTCTGGTTGGCTATCGCCGCCCTGGTCATCCTGCTTATCTCGATCAGTGCGGTGCTGCTGCTCCGCCACCGACGCGAGGCGGTTGCTTCGACAATTGAACATCTGTCAGTTGGCATAACGGACTCGTATCAGCCGTTGTCCAGCGAGCAAAGGCCGGTATCAAGCATCAAAGAAAGCCGCGTCAACGTGAGACCCGATCCCAACCGCCTCGATAGAACTCAAGTTGATCGCACCGCCGTGATTGACCCGAACCACGCGAGCTTGGTGGTTGAGCAGGGCGATGCCACGCCACCCAAAATTCATTTGAAGGCTGGCAAGGATGTACTGATCGGGCGGCAGCCGGACGCCGATTTGGTCATCAACGATAATCTCGCCTCCGCCCAGCATGCTCGCATCCGCTTTCTGGAGGGTGGATTTACCATCGCCGACAATAACAGCACCAACGGCATGTTTGTCAACGGGCATCGTGTCGAGCGCGTACGCCTCCAGGACAACGACCGGATCGCCATCGCTGGGGTGACGCTCGTTTTCAAGCAGGTGCGGGGGAAGGGATAGACTATGCCCCACCTGTTGCAGTGGTTCATCGCCACCGACCGTGGCCGGGTTCGCGAGGCGAATGAGGATAGCGTGATGGCCTATCCGATTGCTGAGGATTTGGCTCGGCAGCCGAACCTTGTGCCGGTAGGTGGGCGGCTCTGCGTGGTAGCCGACGGTATGGGCGGGCACCGGGGCGGGCGCGAGGCCAGCACCATGGCGGTGCGGCGCATCGCCATGGTCTACTACAACCAGCAGGGCCAGCGCCCCGGCGATGCTCTGGCAGTGGCCATTCAGCAGACCAGCCGCGAGATTCTGCTCCAGGGGCAGAGCGACCCGGCCCTTGAGCGGATGGGTACCACGGTGGTGTTGGCGACAGACGAGGGCAATATCGCCCACATCGCGAATGTGGGCGACAGCCGGGCCTATCACTGGAGCGCCGGGCGGCTCCAGATGATCTCGGTTGATGACCGCTGGGTTGCGGCGCAGGTGCGTGAGCGCGTATTGACTGAGGAGCAGGCGCGCAACCACATGTACCGCAACGTACTCACGCAGAACCTCGGTAGCACCGAGCCGGTCGTGCCGCACCTAGCCGAGGTTGCGCTCCAGCCAGGGGATGTGCTGCTGCTCTGTACCGATGGCCTCTTTGAGCTTGTGAGCGACGAGGAGATCGTCCACACCTTAGGCACAGCCCCGCCCGGGCGCGTGCCACAACTGCTGGTCAATCTGGCGTTGCGCCGAGGTGCCCCCGACAACGTGACGGTGGCAGTGGGTGTCTATGGCCCACCACAGCCGCGCCCGCACTACAGTCCAGTCTGGCTGATTGCAGTTGCCACCCTGGCCGTCTTGCTTACCATTGCCATCTCAGCAGTGCTTGGCATCAGCATGTGGCGCCAAGGCACAAGCTCGGTCGCAATCAGCGCCCACCCTGGCATAATCACAGCGACAATTTCCTCAACGGCCCTCCCCCCAACCTCAACCACCATTTCTGTGACAACAATGCCAGTGTCGGAATCTGAGCCAATGGCAACACCGACACAGGTGCCGACACCGACGGCAACAATGCAAATAACCACGTCGTTGCCAACTCCTTCAACTCAAACACCATTGGATTCCACTACACAACCCCTACAAATCACTGAAGTTTTACGACGAGAGGACTTGACATCGGAAGACGAAAAAGCTGTGTACGATGCTTGTCTTGATAATCGTGATACGTACAAGGATCAAGCTGGTGTTATCGTCACTCGCTCTGAGCAAGCATCTACAAATGAGTCAATTCAGTTTCTATTCTCAACTACATTGGGAGAGCCACAGGGAATAGACCCAGGAAAGAGGCTTCGAGATGGTGACTACAAATGTTCTTCTATATTTCCAGGTAATGGTACGGTTTCTGTATCTGGTAATGGTGTGAAGAATATGCTTCCTGTATCCTATTCATTCAACGCACAAAAAATCTATCTCGTGAAATACTACCCACCCGGCAGCGGCAACTAGCAGAGAGGCGCAGAAGGGACCTGCCCCTTCGCAACCAACAATGCTCACACCAAACACCGTTATCCTCCAGCGCTACCAAGTGGTCCGCATCGTTGGCCAGGGTGGTATGGGTGCCGTCTACGAGGCATTGGATCTGCGGCTACGCACCACCGTTGCGCTCAAGCAGACCCTGGTGAGCGGCGAGCAACTTAGCCGGGCCTTTGAGCGTGAGGCCCAGATCTTGGCCGGGCTGCGCCACCCCGCACTGCCTAAGGTGATTGACCATTTTATGGACGGGGGCGGGCAGTTCCTGGTGATGGAGTATATCCCCGGCGAGGATCTGGCGACGCTGCTTGATCGCAACGGTGGCGCGTTCCCTCCCGCTCAGGTGCTGGCCTGGGCCGACCAGGTTCTCACCGCGTTGGAGTATATGCACGGCCAGCGCCCGCCAATTATCCACCGCGACATCAAGCCGCAGAACCTCAAGCTGACACCCGACGGCCAGATCATCCTGCTTGACTTTGGGCTGGCCAAAGGACTCGGCGGGCCGGGCGCGGCGGTGACGACCGCCGGGCGTAGCCTCTTCGCCTTCACGCTCCAGTATGCGCCGCCCGAGCAGGTGCAGGGCAGCACCACTGGCCCCTACAGCGACATCTACGCCCTGGCGGCCACGCTGCACGCCCTGATGACCGGACAGCCCCCGGTGGATGCGATGACCAGGGCGACGAACTTGGCGGTGCGGCGGCCCGATCCGCAGCCCGGTGCCCACGAACTGAACCCGCGTGTGCCTGCGGCGGTGGATGCCGTCCTGCTGCGAGCAATGGCCCTCAACCCGAGCGACCGCTACGCGAGCGCCTTCGATCTGCGCAGTGCCCTCCGTGCGGCAGTTCAGGCCAGCACACCACGCCCGCGCCCTGTAGGCCAAGGTGGCCCCGGCTGGCCAGCCTGGATGCTACCCGCCGTAGGCGGCGGCGGTGCCCTGGCCCTGACCCTCGCTGTGGGTGTTGGTATGGCCATGGGCGGTATGCAAGCGCCCGCAGATTCCCTTACCACCACAGCTACACGTGTAGCCGTCACTTTGGCACCTGTTTCGACGACGGTATTAATTCCAACATTGGTACTCCTCAGGACAATTGAAGAGCCAACGTTGCGACCGGGCGAGCCGACCCGCCGAGCGACCTCGACGGCGCTAACTCTTCCAACAGAAGAGCCGACCTTGCGACCGGGCGAGCCGACCCGCCGAGCGACCTCGACTTCACTCCCTGCAACGCTAACACTGCCGCCGACAAATACGCCTAAGCCCCAGCCAACGCGGGTACCCGTGCCGCCAACCAGGAAACCGGCACCGACGGCAAAGTCAGCCGTGTCGCCACCGACCGTCACACTGACGGACGTGCCGCCGTGGGCGACAGACGTGCCGACAATGGGCGGTCCACCAGCTGAGGTGCCCCCGGCAACCGTCCCACCCTCAGACGTGTCTTGGCCAGATGCGCCCGCCGAGAAACACGACGGCTCGGTCGCCCCCCCGGTCGCCCCCCCGGCAACCGTCCCACCCTCAGACGTGTCTTGGCCACCGACGGAAGTGCCGCCCACACCGACGGACGTACTCCCGCCAGATAGCGGTGGCGGCGGTGGCGGTGGTGGCGGTGGTGGCGGTGGTGGTGGTGGTGGTGGCAAAGAGAAGCCGCTACCAGAGCGCTAGAGGTATAGCCCATCTACACAAAGATACCGATCAACCGAACAAAAGCCCGTTAAGCACTGGAGGTCCCTATGCAACCCGTCACAACCCACTGTCCCTCGTGTGGTCATCGTATCGCCCCGGACGCCCGCTTCTGCCCGACCTGCGGGCGAGTGGTGGATCAGCAGCCCCGCCCGCCGCAACAGCCCTACCCACAGCAGCCGTCGTACCCGGCCCGCCAGCCCGCCTACGGGCAGACCTACCAACTCGGCACGACGACAGCCGATGAGCGCAACACGGCCATGGCCTGTCACCTAGTCTCCTTTCTCGGCTACCTCATCCCCTTTGGCGATCTTGTTGCCACGATCATCATTTGGTCATCAAAGAAAGATCAGTCGGCTTTCGTCAGGGAACACGGCGCGGAGGCGCTGAACTACCAGATCAGCTACTACATTTACGCAATCATCTCGCTAATCCTAACCTTCGTTCTGATCGGATTTGTCATGCTGGCCGCCCTGACCATCTTCGACATCACCGTGACGATCATCGCCGCGATCAAGGCGAGTAACGGCGAGCGCTACCGATACCCGCTGACCATCCGCTTTGTACAATAGCCCACGCATGTACAAGACGCCGCCACCTCAACTGGGCCGCTACCGCCTGATTCGCCAGATTGGCGCGGGTGGGCTGGCGCGCGTCTATCTGGCACGCCACCCTACCCATGGCCAAGTGGCGCTAAAGCTGCCACTGCCGATGGTGGAGCAACGCCGCGATCTGACGCGGCGCTTTCAGAGCGAGGCGCGGATGCTGAAGCGGTTGCGGCACCCGAACATCCTGCACCTGTTTGAGACGGGCATCATACGACTAGGCGACGGACAGACCCAGTACTTCATCGCTACCGAGTACCTGCCCGACGGTGCCCTATCCGATCTCCTGGCGCGCAGCGGCGGTCGCCTACCGGAGCGGCACGTAATGCCCCTAGCGGTGCAGATTGCCGACGCACTGGCCTACGCCCACGACCACGGGGTAATCCACCGCGACATCAAGCCGAGCAACCTGCTGCTGCGCAGCCCTACCTTCGCCGTACTGGCCGACTTCGGGATCGCACGCTCATTCGCCGAGCAGACGATCACGCGCGGCAACACCGTGCTAGGTACCCTGGCCTATATGTCGCCGGAGCAGACTCTAGGTGACCGCGACTTGGTGCGCCGAGGCAGCGATATTTATTCCTTCGGAGTAGTACTCTACGAAATGCTTAGCGGCCACCAGCCGCGCAATAACCCTGATCTGCTCGATGTCGTGGTTGTGCAGATGATCCAGCAGCAGCCGTTCCCATCGCTCTTACGGGCCGCGCCCCACGTGAGCCCTGACCTTGCAGCGGTGGTACATCGCTGCCTACAGCCAGGACGCGCCCAGCGCTACGACTCCATGCATGCGGTTGCGACCGATCTACGGCACGTGGCGGAGCGGCACGGCTACCAGTTACCTGGGCCAGATCGCGAAGCTATGGGTGGCAGACATCCATCCATACCATGGGCAATGATCATCGGGGTGGGCGGAGCGACCGTGCTGCTTATCTTTCTCTTGGCCGTCATCGTTATGACTCAGGCGGTGACACCAGGAGTCAGATTTACACCATGACGACAGGAATGTGATCAGCATCAGAATCCGCGCCGGCGATGTCTACGTACGCTAACGCTCCCATGCCATATCAATCAGCCAAGTTTATGAGTACATCATCAAACACCACCTCCGTCCGCTACCGTATCTATCTCGATGAGCAGAAGACCATTGAGGTTGATATTGACACAAGCCAGCCGATCTTCCAGGTGGCGGGTGCCTTAGCCCAACAGCATGGGCTACCTGGAAAGTATGACGAGTACACCTTCTTTGTCGGGGTAGAGCGGCAAGCGCTGTTCCGCCAGTTCACGCTTGCGCAGACGTACTATGCGCAGGGGGGCGACCTGTACCTCGCGCAGAACTATGCACCATGGTGGCACCCAACGTTGCAGTCCGATACGAGCGCGCATGATACGGCTGGGTGGGCCGTACCAGCACCAACGAGTACCACCGCAATCCATCTGCTGTCTCCGCGTACGATTGCCCTTGTTGGTATCGTCGTCGTCTTGCTATTCTGGGTGACATGGACGCTCTGGCCACGCGATAGCACGATTGAGCCAAGTCAGGCGGCCAATCCAACACCGGCGGCTCAACCAACAGGCGTCCCATTGCGCGTCACCAATACCGCCGAGCCAATCATACAAGCGACCCCGACGCGCTTGCGAGCCACATCCACACCTGAACCGGCGGTTCAAGCAGCAGCAAACTACCAGAGCGGACTGATCGCCTACGACAAGCGTGATTGGGAGGCGGCGAGCGGTCTGCTTCAGCAGGTGTACGACTACAACCCAAGCTATCTGAACATCACCGACGTTCTCTCTGCCGCATACTACAACTGGGGCATGGCGGTGCGCGATACGGGCGACATCGCCGTGGCTAAGGAGCATTTTGCCGCAGCGCTGCAAATTATGCCCAATCACCAGCTTGCGCTGGCTGAACAAGAGAAAGCGCAGACCTACCTGGATGCACAGACAGCCGCCGCTTCCGGCGATATGGTGGGAGCCATCGAGAAGTTTCGTGCGCTGCTCAAGCTCCAGTCAGACTACGCCGATGGGACGGCGCGACTCTACGACGCCATGATCGCACGTGCTTCGGCGATCCTAGCGGAGGGGGGAACGCAAAACCTACAATACGCCCTGACTCTCTACAATGAGGCTGCGAAGCTCGATGTCTCAGATCGGAGCGTGGCGGATCAGGGCGTCTCGGCTGTCACTGCGCTACTCCCCACCCCGGCGCCAAAGCCGACCGCAAAGCCGACCGCGCCGACCGCAAAGCCCGCGCAACCTTCGCGCCTACGCTTTGGCGTGCTGAACTACAACGATGCCCCGAACTGCATTTCAATCGGGATCGGTGGGATCAATACCGGCGGCTGGTACTTTACGGTTGATGGACTACACGTATCCGGGAGCTTTGATACCGGCGGCAACGCACGGGCATGTGGGATCGGGAACGGCCAGGAAGTGACAATCACCGTTCACTATCCCGACGGTGGGGGGGTCCCGGGTGGCACGGGGATTCCATCGAAGGGGAGCGCGATTATGGCCGCGTCCTGGCGCTGAGGGGGGTCTCCGTAATTTTCTCCGTTTTCGAACAGGGTCTCGCGCCATCGCATGGTATCGCAGCGGCCCTCAACGCCTACCCCTATACGCATTAAGCTAAGCACCATAGCTCCGGATTCATGAGCAACTGATAGGTATAGGGATGCTCCTTCCGGGTATTCATGCGACAGCAGGCCCGCAATCCATCGCGGATGACGTTCAGTGCGTCCTCCAGGGCACGTTGCGACCAGAGACTGCTCGCCACGTGGAAGGCGTGCTTTTGGATGAACTGCGCGGCCTTCACCAGACTGCGATTTGGGTATTCCCAACAGGGTGACTTTTGCTCTATTGTGCAATACTAGTTTGCTGGGTGAATTTACGCATGGCCGGGTCTCAGCAATCGCTGAATCGTGTCTACTAGCCCCTTCAGACTGACAGGCTTGGTTAGGTATTCGGTTGCACCGGCAGCAATACACCGCTCGCGGTCGCCGGGCATGGCCAGGGCGGTCAGTGCGATGATCGGCGTCGTCTTATAGTCGGGAATGTCCCGCAAGCGACGGGTCGCCTCTAGGCCATCCATCTCGGGCATCTGAATGTCCATCAAAATCACATCTGGACGAGCCTCTGCAACCATGTCGAGAGCCTCGCGGCCATTGCGGGCAACGACCATATGGTAGCCGCGATCGAGCAAGTAATCGTTGATAGCGATGATATTGACCTCGTTATCCTCAACTAGCAAGATGCGTACAGTGGTGGGAGGGGGTGTGATCTGTGAAGCGATGATCAGCGCCTCACAGGCAACGTCCGACTCAGCGACGACGATCCTCAGCGCATGCCGGAGTGTCTCGCGGGAGATGGGCTTGACCACATACTCAGCCGCGCCAGCATCCAGCCCCCGTGCGCGATCATCCACTGCAGAAATAATGATCACGGGAACGTCCTGTAGGTGTGGTTCAGCTTTGAGACGCGCCAACACGTCCCACCCCGACTGGCCCGGGATCTGCAAATCAAGGAAGATCACATCGGGGTGGAATGTAGCCACGTACTCTAGGGCACCCTCGCCTTCGGGATAGATAATGGCGCGAATGTCTAACTCCTGGAGGTAGCGTGCGAGTTGCTCCCCCACCGTCTCTGAGTCCTCGATGATAACTGCTGAGTGGAGCGGGTTGCTCCCCACACGTGGGAAGGCCAACGGGAGGAGTTCCGCCTCCTTCGGCGGGGGGTAGGGCAGAGCGATGGTAAAGCGGCTGCCTTTGCCCGGTTCGCTTTCCACTGAAATACTGCCGCCGTGCAGTTCTGCCAGACGGCGCACGAGGGCTAGCCCCAGCCCGGTGCCATCGTGCTGGCGACTCAGGCTCGAGTCGAGCTGGATAAAGGGCTGAAACAGGCGAGCTATGCCCTCCGACGACATACCGATACCGGTGTCCTCGACGGTAAAGCGGACGACACCCTCCTCAGCATCGGTGGTGACCTCAAAGCTGATTCGTCCGCCTTTCTCCGTGAACTTAACCGCGTTGCTCAGCAGGTTCACCAGCATCTGCTTCAGGCGCTTGGGGTCGGCATACACCTTGGCTTGCCGATCCTGCAGATGGAACTCTTGCCGGAGTTGCTTTTTGAGTGCCAGCTCCTTGACAAATAAGAGGCTGAACTCGCAGACATCGGCAATCGAAAAGATTTCGCGCTGTAACTCCATCCGCCCGGACTCGACCTTCGCGATGTCGAGGACGTCGTTGATCAGCGCAAGCAGATGGCGACCACTGGTTTCGATGTTGCGCAACGACGCCTGCTGGCGCTCGTTGAGCGGGCCACGAATCTGCTCCAGCAGGCTCTCGCTAAAGGCCAAGATCGCGTTGAGCGGCGTGCGCAACTCGTGGCTCATGTTGGCCAGAAACTCATCCTTGGCACGTATCGCTCGCGTCAGGTTGGTGTTGACACGGCTCAGATCGGCGGTGCGTTCGTCTACTCGGCGGGCCAGTAAATTACGCTCCTCGATCAGCGACTCCTCTGCACGTTGGCGCTCAGTGACATCGCTGATAAAGCTGATCATAAATTCCTGGCCATCCATGCGCGTTCGCGACGCTTTGATGTCAGCATAAAAAATGCTTCCATCCTTACGGCGACAGCGGATATTGGAGACGATCGCCTTTTCACCGCGCACCATCGCCTGAAACTCGGCAAACACCCTGGGCTGGGCTTCGTTCGGATACATATCATTAATGCCAAGCCGCAGGAACTCATCGCGAGTGTAGCCGAACATGGCACAGAGGGTCGGATTGACGTACTGAAATGAGCGATCCGCGATACGTGCGGCGAGGATACCTTCGTTCGCTCCCTCGAAGATCACCTGGTAGCGCACCTCACTCTCTTTCAGCGCGGCCTCAGCCTGTTTGTAGGCGGTAATATCCTTGCCGGTGGAGACAAAATGGGTGATGACGCCATGTTTGTCGCGGATAGGAGAAATTGTCTTCGATTCATAATAGATGTCGCCATTTTTCTTACGATTGCGGATCTCGCTCTGGTACGATTCGCCGCGCAGGATTGTGGCCCACACGGCGGTATAGAGTTCTGGTTTCTCTAATCCCGACTTGAGGATTCGTGGCGTCTGGCCGATCGCCTCGGCGCTGGTATAGCCAACCCGACGCTCAAAGGATGGATTGACGTACCCAATGATCCCCGACACGTTGGTAATAATCACCAAATCGTCCGTCTGCTCAATAACACGGGAGAGCTGGAGAACCTGCGCCTCCGCCTGCTGGCGCTGCTGCTCTTGCTCAATGAACTCGATTGCAAAGGCGATATCCATCGCCATTTCGGTAAACAGCTTGAGATCATCCTCGTCGAAAAAATGAGGTTCGGATGCGTAGAGGTTGAGTGTTCCCCGCAGTTCGCCTGCGACGATGAACGGAAGAAAGGCTGCCGAGCGGTAGCCCAAGCGCAGGACGTCGGTTCGCCACGGGGCCATACGCGGGTCGGTGGCAATATCATTCACCACGACATACTGACCTGTGAGCAGGGCGATGGCAGTGTACGTACCCACCTCACCCGCATGAGCCACCGGAACCACCAGTTTAGTCTGCGGGTCGAGCAACCCAATCCATGCCATGCGAAACCCACCCTGGGAAACAGCGATCCGGCACGCCTCCTCAAACAGCTTATCGGGTTCACGCACGCGCACAATCATCTGGTTGATTGCGCTGAGTAAGGCATAGGTGCGGTTGAGGTTATTCAGGCGCACCTCCGCCTGTTTGCGTACGGTGATGTCACGCGAGACGCCGACCACCTGTATCTTGCCCGCGTCGTTCAGTACATAGTTGGTCGTCACTTCGGTAGTGACGATGCTGCCATCCTTGCAGATCTGCTCCAGTTCATCGGTGTGCGGTGGCAGTCCGATGGCTGGTGGTCGCTCGACCAGTAGCGTCCGAACTTTGGTGAGCGAGGCGGGTGTGAGAGTCTGATCCATTGTCTGCTGCATCGCCTCGTGCGGGGTATAGCCACGCAACTTTTGCACTGATGGGCTGACATATGTGAAGCTCTGAGATTCGAGATCAAGAACCCAGATCACATCGGCGGCATTCTCGGAGATCAGACGATAATGAGCCTCGCTCTGGCGCAGTATCTCTTCAGCGCATCGGCGTGTGTAAAGACGCACGAGAAAGATCACCGCCGCTAGCATCTCAACCAAAACGTGAACCCAGACATTCCAGCCACGGACTTTAGCCACGAGGCGCACATCCAGTTGCCGGCTCTGATCATTCCAGGAGAGCGTGAAGGTGAGCAGCGCCAGCCCAACCATGAAACCAACGAACAGCCAGACCAATGGATCCGAAAGAAACTGGCTGAGGCGGTACTTTGGGTGAGGAACTGTATGCATATCAGAGTACTATATCTTGATATAGGACGAGGTGAATCAGTGACACCTGATCATTGTGAGGCATCCACGTCTGAAAGACTACATTATACTGACCAAGATAGTTTGTGAGAAGGAAACGTATGCAGGATTGGGGCAAAGGTTGCGGTTTCTTGCGGAAAAGCGCGGGGCAGACGTACTTGTGCCCTGGTAATGCGCCTTGACAGCTATTCCATACTCTGGTACCCTGAGTGCAGGGAGAGAAGTGGCGCGGCGTGGAGCAGTGGCAGCTCGTCGGGCTCATAACCCGAAGGTCGCAGGTTCGAATCCTGCCGCCGCTACCAACAGAGACGTAAACGGGGCGATAAGAGATCAATCTCTTGTCGCCCCGTTTTGATCTTCCCCCATCCACGATTACAGGCGTGCCGCAAAGTGTTCAATCGCTTCGGCAGCGATGGGCCATGCCGGGTCAAGCATCAGGTCGTGGGTCGCGTTGGGAACCATCAGCAGATCACAGCCGTAGGCAGCGGCGGTGGCCCGCTGGGCATCTGGGCCGTACACCGAGTCGCGCTCGGCGGCGATGGCCAGCAGCGGGGTGCGGCACGCGGAGGGGCGCGGGCGCAGCAGCATACTGCTGGGCGTCACCAGGGGCGGCTCAGACACCATACGCGCCACATGGCGGGCCAGATCCGCCTCGTCAATATCGTGGCGAAAGAGGGCCGCACGCATGGCCTGTGGCTCAAGCCGGAGCATGGCGGGCAGGGAGATCGGCTCGGCGGCGGGGTCGCGGGTAAAGTAGGCGCGCATACTGACCGGCGAGCTGCACAGAAGTACGGCCCCGGCAATGGCGGGCGTGGGGCCGACGGCTCCCGTGATCAGGAGCTGGACGAGCAAACCGCCCAGGCTATGGCCCACCACCACCGGACGCGACCCGACGGCGGCAATGGCGGAGCAGACATCGCTGGCGTACTGGACAATTGTGCTGCGGGCGTAGCCGGGTGGGCGCGGGCTGTCCCCGTGGCCGCGTATGCTCACGGCGTGGGCCTCAAACCCGTGCGCCGCAAAGCCAGCCATCGCCTGCTCCCAGCACCACGCCCCGTGCCAAGCTCCGTGGATCAGCAGCAACGGGGCGCGGTGAAGTCGGCGAGATGGACGAGCGATAATGTGTTCTAGCTGAATCATCCCAGATATATCCAAATTAGGCGTGTTTCAAACCAACTTGACAGTTTGGACACATGTACCGCGTCCTGTTGCGGCAAATCTGCAATCTAAAATCTGCAATCTGAAATACGCCTTACTTCACAAGGGGGTGTTCGGTCGGCAGGCCCAGCTTCTTCCGTCGCTCGTCGGCCAGACGACGCTTTTCGGCAATCATCTCATCGGTGACGTAGACCCCGAAGGAACGCAGCCCGGCCAGCTTCAAGCCGTGCTTCTGCCAGAGCCGGTACATCTCCTTAACACGTTCCATCTCAATGGTACGGCCCAGAGTGTAGTCGCCATACTTGCCATCCATCGCCAGCAGGGCCGTCTCCGAGAGACAGGCGTAGGCGGTGCCGGGGGGCATATCAATATCGAAGCCGAAGTCGGGTTCGCCCGGTAGCATGATCTCGCCGCTCTCCACGATCAGCACATCGGGGCGGCGGGCCGCGTCCGCCTTCTTCACATCGGGCGGTCGGGCTACATCGCAGACCACTGCGCCGGGTTTGAGCTTATCTACATTGATCACTTTGCCGGTAAGGGCGCTGGTGGTGGTGATAATCAGGTCGGCGTCGCCGATATAGGCATCGGGGTGAGTTGCGGCGATCACCCGTGCGCCGGGGGTTTCCTGCTCGATCTGCTTCTTGAGGGCCAGCAGACGCTCGGCGCGGGGCGCGATCAGCACGACATCGCGTACGGCCTGGGCCAGCAGACGCGCACAGACCGCGCCAATCGATCCGGTGGCCCCAATCACCACGGCGCGGACATGTTCGGGGCGACCGCCCTTCATCAGCATCACCGCCTGCTTGGCTGCTTCCAGAGTAGCCGCCACCGTCAACGAATTCCCCGACGTGATGCCAATATCTACCTTTTGCGCCACGGTGATCCCGGCATCGCCAACCACCGAGGTGAAGGCACCCAGGCCCATCAGCCGTGCGCCCTTACGCTCGGCGATGTGCGCTGCCTTGATCAGACGGCGGTAGGTGAAGGACGGCGGATGGCGCATCATCTCACGTGGAGTAGCCCCCAGCGTCAGCAAGATACCCTCGGTCTCCTCGCCCGTGGCGGTAGAGCGGATGCCACGGATCTTTGAGAGGTAGAGCGGCGGAAACTGTGCGGCCACCACCTCCACCAGACGCTGCGGCACGTAGCGTGTCCAGCGGAAGCGGGCATCTTTGGCGATCATACTAGTGCGCAGCGGGTGGATCACAAAGGCGAACTTGGGCTTGGGGCGCGGGTTGAGATCCTGCACCGTCGGCCCCCAGTTGGCAGCGGCGATAAAATCGAGAGCCTCGGCCTCACCGGGCTGGCTGTTCGTCTCCTGGATCGCGACGACGATGGCCTCCAGCATATCGGTTGACACAAAGGGTCGTGGGCAGGGGCTGCCATCGGCGCTGACCAGAGGCGGATGCATGGTTATCAGGGTTGTCACCCCACGGCGGCGCAGATCCTCAATCTCCTCAGGCGACGGGTCGTCGGTAAAAATCACCTTACCCGCGAGGTTCTCGGGGGCAAAGCGGCGGATAAAGGCGAAATCGCCGGCGATCACATGGGCCCAGTTGAAATGCTTTTCCGCACGCGGATCGTGCCCCTCTTGACCGAGGGCAACGGGGTGGAGCAGGCGATAAGGCAGCAGGGCAGTGATCGGCAGGGTAGTAGCGGCATACAGCTCAAGCTGAGCCAGACTACGCGGCGGTGCCAGGAACCGCAGCCCGCTATGGATAATTGGGTCGGCAAAGCGTAACTTGGCGTCGTGCTGGGCCAGAGCGGCGGCCAACTGGTAGCGCTCGATTCCGCTGGTGAGCAAGATTCGCTTATAACGGAAGAGGTCGGGCATTTTGCGGGCGGCCTGGGCCACCGCCCAACGCTCAAGTGTCTTCTTCAGCACGCCACCGTCTACCACCGGCGTATGCTGAGCCTTGCTGGCGATATGAATGGCCTCCTGGTGCGGGTAGCGTGCCGCGCCCACCCGAAACACCGGCGTTAGCCCGCCCAGACTGATCGCGTCCACCGTGCCGTCATACTCGTGAATAAGCTTGCCCGCCCAGGCGATGTCGCCGTTGGTGCCGATGCGCTGAATCTCGATGTGCTGACCAAGGATGGTCGTGGTAAACCGATAGTCGCGGGCTGACGAGCCCAGGCTAATGCTGACAACGCGCTTCATAACCCAGCTCCTCAATGAGGGGGAGTACTACTGCAGAACACTTCGCTGAGTATAGCATGGCTTGTTGCCTACTCTTGATCGCGGGAAAGGGGAGCGTGTCTGGATCGTCACCGTACTCGGCAGATCATCTCCCTGCTCGCCATCGCCGATCACCCTGCGCTCGTGGGCCGCATAGGCCAATCGGTCGAGCAAGCGGTTGAGGTGTGATTTATTCCACACTATTGGATGGTACAATGCACACATACTACCCACATATTTTTCCTTAATTATCCGGGTGATAGTTCAGCGGAGAGCGGATGTATACGTCCAAGCTCTGTGACCGCGACTTCACGGTTAGTTGTGGCGAAGGTATTGACAAACGCCAATGAACACCTCTTCGTCCAAAACCATTGAGCAACTCCACGCCGAGAATCAGCGCCTGCGTGCCCGTATCGCCGCACTGGAGCGTGCAGCCGCAATCGACATCTCATCCGCCCCCCCGATCTGGCTTGATGTCGTAAGCGATGCGATCTTTGTCACGGATGAGCGGTACCAGATCGTCCACTGGAACCGGGCCGTCGAGCAGATCTACGGCTGGTCGCGTGCGGAGGCGATGGGGCGACCAATCACCGAGGTGATCACGGTCGTGCGCTACGTCAGTGGTGAGAGCGGCGTGTCTGTGCTGAACACTCTTATGACCACTGGCTCCTGGCGTGGCGAGGCGTTCCATCGCACCCGCGACGGGCATGAGGTGGTGATCGAGTCGTCGGTGCATCAGATCACCGACAACCAGGGTACGATCATTCGCTACGTTGGCATTCATCGTGATGTCACCGCACGGGTACACGCCGAGGCCGCGCTGCGTACCGCCTCCGCCCAGATCGAGGCCCACACGCGCCGCGCCATCGAACACGCGGCCCGCCTCGACAGCTTGCTCGCGCACGCACCGATTGGCATCGCCTTGCTGGATACGGAACTGCGCTACCAGCACATTAACGCCACACTCGCCGCCATAAACAGGATGGCGCCGGAGGCGCACCTGGGCCGCACCGTCCGCGAGGTGATGCCCGCATTGGCGTCAGTGGTGGAGCCCCCCTTCCTTCATGTGATGACGACCAGCGAGTCGATCCTCAACAGCGAGATCTGCGGGAAGACCCTGGCGGGTCCCGGTGTGTTTCACATCTGGCACATCAGCTACTTCCCGGTACACGCCGCCGATGGCACGTTGCTCGGCGTCGGAACTATCGTTATGGACGTCACTGCGCAGCGGCAGGCTGAGCAGGCACGCGACGCCGAATATCAGCAGCGCGAGGCCATTTTGCAGACACTGGATGTGGGGGTGGCGGTTCTCACATCGGACGGCAGGATCACGGCGATCAACCGCGCCGCCCACGAGCATCTGCGGATCCATTCGCCGGTTGCCCATGCGACGATTCGGGATATGGTGCGGGACTCCTCGCTCACACTCTGCGGTTCTGATGGGTTGTCCGTGCCGTCCACACAGACTCCCATTGCGCGCGTATTGCGCGGCGAGCGGTTCCGCGATCTGGAACTGAGTCTGCGGGGGCGCGACGCAGACGATGTGCGCTGGTTTTCGTTCAGCGGGGGTTCGGTGTCTGTTGCCGATGGCACGCTGGTGCTGGGGGTCATCACCGGACAGGACATCACCTCGCGCAAGCGTGCGGAGGATGTCGTGCAGGCCCAGGCCGATGCACTGAGCCGCACGAATGCCGAATTGACCCGTGCGCTGCGGGTCAAGGATGAGTTTCTGGCTATGATAAGCCACGAGTTGTGCACCCCGCTCAACGGTATCCTGGGGATCGGCGAATGCCTTGACGAGGGCGACTACGGGCCGGTCAGCGCGCCGCAGCGCCACGCGCTCGCCACGGTGCGAGAGAGTGGGAAACACCTGCTCGCGATCCTCTCCGACATCCTCGACCTGGCCCGCATTGGGGCCGACCAGGCGCATATGGATCGTCAGCCAGTTGATGTGGACAGCATCTGCGCATTGGCATTCCAGATCGTGCAGACCGCCGCGCAACAGAAGGACGTTCACCTGCATTACCGCCAGGAGCACGGCAACGCAGAGCTGTGTGCCGACGAGCGCCGATTGATCCAGATCCTCACCAACCTGCTTACCAACGCGATCACATTCACGCCGTCAGGCGGGGCGGTTGGCCTCGATGTGACGACGGATGCGGAGCAGGAGCGTATCCAGTTTGTGGTCTGGGACACTGGCATCGGCATCACCGAGGCGGATCTGGGACGGCTCTTTCAGCCGTTCACCCAACTCGACAGCCGACTGAGCCGGTCGTACGAAGGTACGGGCCTGGGGCTGGTGCTGGTGCGGCGGTTGGCGGAGGCCCACGGCGGGCGCGTGGATGTCACCAGTACGCCAGGGCAAGGGAGCCGCTTCACGGTCAGCCTGCCCCTGGGCGAGCGAGGACATGCGTAGGGTCTTCAACGATACCCTTCCCCCATCAATGAGTGAGGTGATCCTTATGACCTATTCCCGTCATACCTGGCGACATGCGGCCTGCGCCGCGATCCTGCTCCCGCTTGCCCTTACCCTCGCCGCGTGCGGCGGGAATGTTCCTCGTGCCTCTCAGGGTCTCGTCGGAACATCCCCCCGCACCGCCCAGATCGGTGCTACGCCATCTCCTGCTGCGTCACCTACGCCAGCGGAAGTTGCCGTTATGTCAAGCCCGACTCCGATCCCGCCTACGGCGACGGCAATCCCGCTGCCGCCTACCGCCACTATCGCCGGGGAGACCTCACTGCCAGCCGCAGTCTACTTTAGCGCCGTCGGTACGGGCCAGGTTATGCGTATGGAGCGCGACGGGAAGACGATCTCACAGATTACGTTTGAGTCCTGGCGGCTGCAAGGCTTCAATGTGGCTGCCGATGCGGGAACGATGACCTATGTGACGGGCGAGGGGGCGGGGGCCACTCTGGTGGCTCTCGACGGCGGCGGGCGGCGCGAGTTGTTTGTCGGCAATGTCAGTGTACCCACGATCAGCCCCGACGGTCGAACTGTTGTTTTTCGCATTGATGGGCAAACCGCAGCGACAAGGGCATTTGGCAACGGAGTCTGGTCAATCCCGACCAGCGGGGGAACCCCAAGCCTTGTAATCGCCGACGATAGCCTGGAGGGTTTGGCTCCCCAAGACACCACCGCATGGAGCTATACGCCCATCAGCTACGACAAAGACGGCCAGCGGCTGCTGCTCGGAGCCTATAACATCGCCATGTCCGGCTTCCCCGGCGGCGAGTTGGTAATTCTTAATCAGAAGGGAACCGCGCCCATCCGCACGAGCGCCTGCTGCGAAGTTCCCGTCTGGAGTGTGGATGGTTCGGCGATCACGATCACCGCCGGTGGCCCTGGCCCTGATCAACCCTATGGACTCTACCGGATTGACGCAGCTACGGGTGCAAAAAAGGCACTGATTGCCCAGGCCGACACGAGCTATCCGCTGGTCACGGGTGCCCGCCAGTTTCTTGATGGCACGACCTACGCCTTTTACCAAGAGGTTTCGAGCGATGTTTTCAGTTGGGAGTACCCCTTCACCCCGCATATGGTGCGCGTTGCCGCCGACGGGAAGATTACCTCGCTGCGCCAGGACAGCTACCCGGTGAGCGATGTGCTATGGCGCGAGGATGCCAGCGGCGCACTGATTGTTGGGGCGGGCAGCACCAATGGCGAGGCCCAGACCGAGATGATGCACTGGCTCGATGCGAGCGGGTCGCCGGCGGTAGTTACCAGCGCGGTCGGTTTCTCTCCGCGCTGGGCCGACAGCGTGCGCCCGCTCTACGCGGGCGACTGCTCCCATCTACCGCAGATCGCGTGGCAGCCTGCGCAATCACGGGTGTTTTCAGCGGGCGTAGCCGACCTCCAGGGTCGTCTGAACGCCAGC
The DNA here is from genome assembly GCA_903920315.1 of uncultured Oscillochloris sp. GTDB lineage: Bacteria > Chloroflexota > Chloroflexia > Chloroflexales > Chloroflexaceae > Oscillochloris. The sequence continues at coordinate 12,355 of CAIXLU010000328.1, read as the reverse complement.
GGGCAGAATGCGGGCACGCCAGACGGATTCTTCGGCGATCAGACCCGCACGGCCCTGCACCAGTTCCAGACAAGCCAAGGTCTCCCGCTGCGGGATTCACTCGACTGCGCGACATGGCAGGAACTGTTGGGGAGGATGTAGCGTCATGGGAAGAGCTCGTGCAAAATCTTCAGGCACCTGGTCGTCCGGCGAGATCTACGAAGGCCGTCGAGAGCCGAGGGCTTTAGTCCCAATACTTTTCGAATAAGGCCATGCCGCGCCGACCACGAAGAGGACGCGAATATACGAATAGCCCGGTGCAGAGCCTTATTCGCGTATTCGTGACCTATTCGTGGTCGGCATCTGACGGCTTATCTGAAAAGTATTGGCTTTAGCCCCACGGCGATACAGCGGCAGGACTTTGCATCAGCCCTAAATGTATGAGCGCAATCCCCTGGAGAAGACGATGCAAACACTCAAGATTCTTACCGCAACCTTGTTCGCCGCCCTGATGCTGACTGCATGTGCGAGTGCGGGATCGTCGGCACCTGTGCCCATGCCTTCCCCGCAGATGGAGAGGTCTGCCCCTGCGTCCCCAGGGGCACCCGCCGCGCTGGAGAGTTCATCCTCCGCCTCCGGTGGTAGCGCGCAGAGCGACACCGCGAGCCAGACTGCTCAGCGTATGGTGATCAAGACCGCCACGGTCACGCTTCAGGTTGAGCGTGTCTCCGACGCCGAGGCCAGCATCCGCGCCCGCGTTGATCAGCTCGGCGGCTATGTGGTAAGCGTGCAGACGAACGGTAGCGGTGACTCACAAACCTCTACGATCACCTTTCGCGTGCCCTCCGACTCGTTTGGTTCCGCCCTCTCCGATGTCGAGGGTCTGGCGCGCAGAGTCCTCTCGCGCAGCGTCGGTGGCGATGATGTCACCGCCGAGTTTGTTGATCTCGACTCGCGCATGCGTAACCTGGGAGCCACCCGCGACCGGTTGCTGGCCCTGCTTGCCAAGGCCGACAAGGTTGAGGACGCCCTACAGGTGAACTCCGCTCTTACCGATGTCCAGGGCCAGATCGAGCAGATCCAAGGGCGTATGAAGTACCTCAAGGATAGCGCCGCCATGGCCACGATTACGGCTGATCTGCAGCCGGTACCACCGACCCCGGCAATCATTCCGGAGTCGGGATGGCAGCCGATGCGGGTTGTGAGCAGTTCCATCGGCTCCCTGATCGGGTTCGGGCAGGGTCTGATCGAGCTTGGCATCATCCTGTTTGTGTGGATACCGGTGTGGCTGCCGCTGGGGTTGCTGATCCGCTGGGGCTGGCGTCGCCGCGCCCGTGGTGGGCGCAAAGCCCCGCCCGCCGTCTAATCCCGCCGACGTGGGCGCAGCCCAAAACTCGTCACCATCATGACCACCATCACCCCGGCGGCGGCCAGATAGGCCACGCTCAGGCCAGACAGCCCGCCGCCGGCTTGGTCGGCCAGGGCGCTGAGAATGGCCACCACCAGCAGGTTGCCCATCGCGATGCCGATATTCACCAGACCCTGGGCCACGCCGCGCTCGTGGGATTGCACCTCATCCAGCACAACCGTGCGTAACGTACCGCCCACGACAATCCCTACGCCCGCGCCAATCAGCAGGGTAGAGAGCATATAGAGCCAGAAATGCGCCGCCTCCAGCCCCAGCAGCGCAGAGCCAGCCACCAGCGTCCCAAAGCCCCAGAGCATCACCGCCCGTGCGCCCATCCGGTTTTGGATCCGGCCAAAACCCATTGAGGCTGCCGACGAGCAGACGACCATCGGGAGCAGCAGCAGGCCCGCCTGCTTCGAGGGTGTGTTAAACGCGGCCACTGCCACGGAGGAGATAAACATGACGCTGCCCATGCCAAAGCCTGCTCCCACGCAGAGGATGTAGGTCGTTACGAGTTGACGTGTCCCAAACAGGTTGAGCGGCACAATCGGCTGAGCCGCCCGCCCCTCGATCCAGATCAGCAGCGGGACGCACAAGGCGGACAATCCCAGCAGCCCCGGCCAGATGGTCATGCTCAGAGCGCTGTCGAGGACTCGGTTGATCCCCATCATCAGACTGGTGAGCATCACCGTCACCACCGCGATCCCTGCATAATCGAAGGGCGGCTGGTTGGTGATGGGAGCGGAGACCGGCAGAACCCGCGCACCCATCACCAGGATAACTACGGCGATGGGCAGGTTGATCAGAAAGATCCACTGCCAACTCAGGACGATCAGCATCAGGGAGGCCACCACCGGGCCGATCAGGAAGGCCATACCGAAAGTGGCCCCGATCAGTCCGAGGATCTTGCCGCGTTCGGCTGGCGGGAATGCGTCACCAACGACCGCGCTGGCTGTGGGCGTGATCCCGCCCGCGCTGATGCCCTGGATGGCCCGACCCACCAGCACCATGCCGAAGTTTGGCGAGAGGGCGATCAGCAGTGAGCCGAGAGCGAACCCGCTGACGTTGATCAGATAGATCGGTCGGTGCCCGTAGCGGTCGCTCAGATTAGCCATCAGGGCCGTGCTGCTCAGTGAACACAGGCCGAAGACAATTGTCACAAGGCCGATCTGACTGTTATCAACGCCGAAGGCGGCGCGCAGGGCCGGGATGGCTGGGGCAATAATGGCAGCATCCAGAGCCGCCATAAATACTCCCACGAAGAGAACGGTCAAAATCCGACGGCGAGATGATGCATCAAACTGAGGGGCGCTCGCATCAGCGATCATGTCGAGGGTGTTCCTGTTTTGCCACGGTTCACAGCATGGACAGCACCGGGTGGGGGACAGTGCTGATTCTACGAGCGCCCATCGGGCCTGTCAAACGCGGGTATTGGCCCACATCAACCAACAGATAACAGGGTAACACTTTACGTCTTTGCGCCTTTGCGTCAAACTGCATATGGTTTGACACAAAGACGCACGGTGAGGTAGTGCGGGGCAAAGGGTTGCCCGAAGCGCCGGGGTCGTTTATAATCAAAGCACCGCACGCCGCAGAAACCAGGCACTCTTGTCGGTAAAGTCACCGAAAGAGGTCGTTTGTGTTGGTATGTGCGTGCATGCCGAGGAAGGATCGTAGCATGTTTGGCTCCCACAAGAAGTCCCAAACAGCCCTACCCACAATGAATGGCAAGGCTGAGACGGTCATAGGCGCAAATACTCGGTTTCAGGGGTCAATGACCTCAGATGGCAATATGCGGATTGATGGATCGGTTGAGGGTGACATTGAGGTTCTTGGTAACTTGATCGTCGGCGAAACGGGCCGGGTGATAGCGACGGTGAAGGCGCAGAATGTCCATGTCTCTGGGGCGGTTAAGGGCGAGATCACGGCAGTCGAGCAGCTTGAAATATCGCCGACCGGCAAGGTCTGGGGCGACATTACGGCGGCGGCCCTGCATATTGAGCCAGGTGGCCTCTTCCGTGGCCAAAGCGCCATGACGACGACAATTGATGAACCGCTGCTGCTAGAGGCTCCCCGTGGCGGTGATGTGTAGGGTAATCTCATGACGATGAAGCGTATACGTCACCACGCACGGCGCAAGGTGCTGCCGATCCCAACTCGTCGCCCATCCATTGCGGCGATTGAGGGCATGCTTGTCGGACGGATTGCTGCGCTCGCACGCTCGGGAGGACGTGGGCTGATCTCAATCGTCCTCGGCGCAATCATGGTTGCTTTGATCGGGCTGCTGATCGCAAACTTCATTGGACAGGTGATGCAGAGCGCTAGTCTCGAGTCCAGTCGGGTTGCAATCCAGGCCGAGGTTGATCAACTCAGGGACGAAGAGCGTGTGCTGATAGGTGCCGTTGACTACGCTGAGTCTAAAGTGAACGTTGAACGGATTGCTCGCGAGCAACTTGGCTATGCCCGCGATGGTGATATCGTGATTCTGCCGCAGATAATCGCGCCGACACCCGCGCCCGATCCTGCACCCGCCCTTGCCCCTCCCGCCGCCCCCCCTCAACCCTCAAATGCCCAGCGCTGGTGGGATGCGTTTTTTCGCACGACCGCAGAGGCCACTGATTCTTCTCCTTCAGGGGCGGACTCCCAACAGCGTTAGCGTAGTCCCTTAGCGGGCGATACGTCGAAATGTGGCACGTGTACCCGCCTTCCCGGAGGGTCATATGCGTCGTACCGACCGCGCCCTGCTGGCAATTGTTGCCGGGGCGATTCTCCTCGTCGTCATCGCGGTTGTTGTGGTGATGGTTCGGCCCTCGCCAAGCTACCGCACGGAAACGTCCCCCGCCGACGTTGTCTCCAATTACCTGCTCGCCCTCCAGCGCCGCGATTCTGCCCGCGCCTACGGCTACCTCTCACCAACCCTGCGCGGCTACCCGCCGAGCGCCGCCGACTTTGTTGCGGACATGCCAAATATGGACACGGTGACCTCCGGCACCTATGAGGTTCTCGATACCACCATAAGTGATGCGCGGGCGGTTGTTACTGTGCGCGCAACGAGCTTCTCTCAGGGCGATGTGCTTAGCAGCGGCCAGTCGAGCCGTACCTTCACCATCACACTGGCTGATGAGTCGGGCGTGTGGCGACTTGTTGACAGTAGTGACTGGACGGTCTGGCGTGATTGCTGGGATACACGAAAAGGCTGCTGATGGCAACTGTGCGACGCTGGTATCTTTTTGTCACGGCGACGATTGGCCTGCACGGGTTGGCCTGGGCGCTGATCGCGCTCCTGCGCGGCGTGTTCGCCGCCGATGGCCAGCCGCCGGTGGCGACAACCGCCTTTCAGATCGCGCTGGTGCTGGTCTGTCTGCCGCTATGGATCGTCCATTGGCTGTGGGCCGAGCGGCTGGCGCGGGCTGATGCGGACGAACGGGCATCGGCCCTGCGTCGGCTCTATCTCTACGGCAACCTAGCGGGCCTGCTGCTCCCGCTGGCAGCCAATGTCTGGGATATTCTGCTTGCCCTGCTACAGCTTGGGCTAGGGCTGCCGCAACTGGGGCTGGATCGCACTCCAGGCCCGGCAATCCTCCGTGGCATGATCGCGCTGCCGGTTCTTGGCGGGTTCTACGCCTACCACGCCCTGGTCGCTCGCAGCGATGTCCGCGCCGCCCCGCCGGTCGGCGCTGGTGCCTTGGTGCGCCGGATCTACCTGCTGGGTGTAGCGGCGCTGGGCGTGGCCATACTGAGCAACGGCGCGATGAATCTGCTGCACTGGCTGCTCTTCCAGATTGGCGGCATGGGCGACCGGGGCGGGTTTGCTGCGCCGGTTGTGGCGGTGCTGGTTGGTCTGGCGCTCTGGCTTGGTCACTGGCTACGCGCCGAGCGGCTCTTCGCTGGAACTGACGCCGACGAGCGGGCCTCGGCGCTGCGTAAGTTCTATCTCTACGCGCTGATTGTGATCGGCGCGCTCAGCGTGGTGATCAACGCGACGGCCCTGCTGGCTGGCGTGTTTCGGGTCGCGCTTGGCCTGATACCCGAGGGCGACTTCCGCGACGCGCTGCCGACGATCCTGATCGGGGGGGTGATCTGGGGATTCCACGCCAATGTGCTGCGCACGGATGTTGCCGCCATTGGCGAGGCACCACGTCAGGCGGGGGTACGTCGGCTGGCCTGGTATTTGGTGGCCGCCATTGGTCTTATGGCGAGCCTAATCGGTTTTGGTGGCCTGCTGAGCGTGCTGATCCGTATGCTGGGTGGTGCTGCGCCGCTGACCGATCTCCGTGAACCACTGGCCTGGTTCACGGCAACCCTCATCGCCGGTCTGCCGCCCTGGCTGATCTTCTGGCGGCGCGCCCAAATCGCTGCAACAGCAGAAGGCCCCACTGGTGAAGCGGAGCGCACCTCGCTGGTGCGGCGGATCTACCTCTTCTTTTTCGTCTTCATTGCGACCCTCACCGTCCTCGGCGGCATGCTCTACATTCTCTACCGACTCATCAGCATGGCGCTCGGCGAACCCTTTGTTGGCGATCTGGTCACGGATCTGGCCCAAGCCATCGCCTACAGCCTAATAGCAACGACTGTGCTGCTGGCGCACGGCTCCACACTGCGCCGCGATGGACGCGCCCGGCAGGCCGTCGGGGTTGCGCAGCAGGCGGCCCTGCGCGTGGTGGTCCTCGCCGATGGTGAGATTGGTGTGGCCCTGCTTGTTGGCCTGCGCAGCGCGCTACCCGACCTCGGACTAACCCCACTCGACCGCAGCGCCGATCTCGTAGGCCAGTTAGCCCAGGCCGACCTAATCGTCGGCCCGTGGGTGCCGGACAGCAGCGATCCGTTGGCCGGGGCGCTGGCAGCCAGTTCGGCGCGTAAACTGCTGCTGCCATTGTCTGGCCCAGGCTGGGAGTGGGCTGGTGTTGAACCCTACGGCACAACGGCTGGCGTCACCCAGATCATCGCCGCCGTGCGCCAATTCCTCGCCGGTGAGCCGATCCGGCCATCGCGCTCTCTCAGCGCCGCCACGATTGGCGGCGTGGCCGTGGGCGTCATCCTGCTGCTCCTGCTGCTCATCGGCGTCCTTCAACTGGCACTGTTCGTAATGGGGGTGGCGACCTAAACTCTTGCCCCAGGCCATTGGCGTCGGGTATAATGCGCCCCGATGGATAGTGACACCTAAATGCGTGGGGCGTGAGCTGATCGTTGCGCCTCGTGATGGAGATACCGATGCTCAAGTGGCTGAAGAAGGTTGTCGGCAATGGGAATGATCGCGCAGTGCGCCAGATCCTCCCGATTGTTGAGGAGATTAACAACCTTGAGGATGTCTACAAGGCGCTTTCTGATGAGGCTCTGCGAGGGAAGACGCCGGAGCTACGCGCTCGGCTAGAGGCGGGCGAGGAGCTTGATGACATCCTGCCCGATGCCTTTGCCGCTGTGCGTGAGGCCGCCGGTCGCACGCTGGGCATGCGCCACTTTGATGTGCAACTCATCGGCGGGATTGTGCTGCATCAGGGTAAGATTGCCGAGATGAAGACCGGCGAGGGTAAGACGTTGGTGGCCACCCTGCCGCTTTACCTGAACGCCCTAGAAGGCCAGGGCGCGCATCTGGTGACGGTGAACGATTATCTGGCGAAAGTCGGTGCGGGCTGGATGGCTCCGCTCTACCATTTCCTCGGCCTGAGCGTTGGCTTTATTGCCCACGACACGAGTGCCCGCTACGACCCCGAGTACACCGACCCGAGCGCCAACCCCGAGGATCAGCGCCTTGTTCACTGGCGGCCCTGCCAGCGCCGCGAGGCGTATTATGCCGATATTACCTACGGCACCAATAATGAATTCGGCTTCGATTATCTGCGCGATAACATGGCCTACGAGCTGGAGCAGATGGTTCAGCAGCCGCTGCACTTTGCGATTGTGGACGAGGTTGATAACATCCTGATTGATGAGGCGCGCACTCCGCTGATCATTTCTGGCCCGGCCCAGAAGAGCAGCGACCTCTATCGGCAGTTGGCCGTGCTGGTGCGCAACCTCAAGCGCAGCAGTGTGACGATTAAGCAGATCAAGGATGAGGGTCTGGAGCCCGACGGCGATTTCCTGATTGATGAGCGCAGCAAGGGTATCACGCTCACTGAGCAGGGGATTGAGAAACTTGAGCGGCTGCTGCGTATTCCTGACGGCGAGAGCCTGTACGACCCGGCCCACTACGAGAAGACCCACTACGTTGAGAATGCCCTCAAAGCGAACTTCATCTTCCACCGCGACAAAGATTACATGATCACACCCGAGGGCGAGGTGATCATTATTGATGAGTTCACGGGCCGAGCCATGCCCGGTCGCCGCTGGAGCGATGGACTGCATCAGGCGGTTGAGGCCAAAGAGGGTATGCAGATCAAGAACGAGAACGTGACTCTGGCCACGATCACTTTTCAGAACTACTTCCGCATGTACGATAAGCTGGCGGGCATGACCGGCACGGCCTACACCGAGCGCGAGGAGTTTGGCAAGATCTACAACCTAGATGTGGTGATCATCCCGACCAACAAACCGATGGTGCGCAAGGATCTGCCCGATCAGATTTACCGCAGCGAGGAGGCGAAGTTTGAGGCGGTGGTGCGCGAGGTGCAGGAGATGGTCGAAATCGGACGACCGGTGCTGATCGGCACCACCTCGGTGGAGACATCCGAGCGAGTCAGCGATCTTCTGCATCGCTCGGGGGTAACGCACAGCGTGCTGAATGCCAAGCAGCACGAGCGTGAGGCCCGCGTCGTCTCTCAGGCTGGGCGCACGAGCGTGGTGACAGTCGCCACTAACATGGCTGGTCGCGGCACCGACATCCTGCTCGGCGGGAATCCTGATGGTCTGGTGGATGATCTGCTGGCGGTTCAGGGAATCACGTTCGATGCCGCTAACCCCGATCAACTTCAAGTGGCCCGTGCCGAGGCGATTCGCCTCACTGCCATTGAGGGCGGGCAGGTGCGCGAGCTGGGCGGCCTGCACATCATCGGCACCGAGCGTCACGAGGCCCGCCGGATTGACAACCAGTTGCGCGGTCGCGCCGGTCGCCAGGGCGACCCCGGCTCATCGCGGTTTTTTCTCTCGCTTGAGGACGAGTTGATGCGACGCTTCGGCCCGGTGGAGCGTATCCGTAGCATTATGAGTCGCTTGGTGGAGGACGATCTGCCTCTGGAGGCGGGTATCCTTGACCGCACCATTGAGGGTGCACAGACCCGTGTCGAGGGCTTTAATTTCGACATCCGCAAACACACCGTCGAGTTCGACGATGTAATGAACAAGCAGCGCCATATCATCTACGCCGACCGACAGGCCATCCTCGCCGGTGCCGACATGCGCGAGCGTGTGCTGGAACTGGTAGGCGAAGAAATCGCCGCCCTGGTGGATACTAATCTGCCCGATGATGATCGCGACGACTGGGATGTTGAGGATCTGCTGCGCCAGTACCGCAAGATCAACCCGCTGCTTCCGCCCAGCACCGCACCGGCCAGCCTCCAGGAGAAGAGCCGCGACGAGATCGAGAACGGGCTGGTAGACCAGATGGAGGTGGCCTACGTTGAGCGCGAGCGGGTGATCGGGACAGACAAGATGCGGATCGTGGAGCGCCGCCTGATGCTGGGCGCGATTGACCGCCAATGGATTGATTACCTGACAGCGATGGATGAACTGCGCCAGTCCATCAACCTCCAGGCGTACGCACAGAAAGATCCGCTCACCGAGTTCAAGCGAGCCTCGTTCTCGATGTTCGACGAACTGAAGGAGAACATCACCCGCGACATTGTCTTCAACCTGATGGCCGCTTCGTTTCAGTACGAGGCGTACATGCGGCAGATCGAGGCCGAACAGCAGCAGCGCCTCGCCACCGCCCAGCGTGTCGGCGGCAGCAGCGAAGAGGAAGAGATCGAGCAGGCGAAGATCATCCATAAACAGGTGGAGATGCCAGGCCGCAACGACGTATGTCCGTGCGGCAGCGGCAAAAAGTTCAAGAACTGCCATATCGGGCGTGAGGACGAGATTATGCCGCTGATCATCCAGGCTGCGGCAGCCGGACAGAACACCCCGCCATCCCGTCCCATCGCTCCGCCGCAGGTCATGCGCCGCGAGAACCCGAACATTGCCGCCGAGGCCGCCAAGATTCTTCAGGCCCAGCAGAGGGCGTCCAAATCTGTAGAGTCACTGCCGCCACCCGGGCGCAGCCCATCCGCTGTGCCACGCGGAAAAAAGAAATAAGGGCAATAGATATGGGGTCAGGGGTCAGGGGTCAGGGGTCAGGGGTCAGGGGTCAGGGGTCAGGGGTCAGGGGTCAGGGGTCAGATTTACAGTTCGTCGTGCGAGCATCCAGTCTGTCGACGTGCATCTGACAGGCTGGAAACCCGCACGACGAACACCGCGTGCGGTAGGACAAGGTTCGCGGTTACTTTACAATTTTGGCCCACGCAGAGCGTTGTGATGCACTTCGTCTGAAACCCGAAACCTGGCCTCTGAAACCTTGTCTCGTGCAAAATAAGGCACTGATGTTTCACTTCGGTATTGAACACGAAGTCGCCTTCGTCGATCAGAGTAATGTTCTTGTCGCATGGACGGAAGCAAGCTATACGATTTTTCAGCGCATTATTGCGGCACTGCCGCTCTACCCGGATGATGCGGAGGTGCTGCATATCGGCGACGCAGGTGTGCGCGTCAAGCGGTGGTACATTGAGGGACTGGAGCGATTCGATGAGGAGGGCCGGATGCGAGCGGTGGTGCCGAAAGGCATTGAAATCCGTACCACTCCGTCCCTCACCATTGCTGGTGCAGTTGATGAGTTGCGCACGAGTTTCGCCCATTTGCGGGACGCTGCCGCCGCCGAGGGATTGCACCCGGTGTTGATCAGCTTCAATCCGACCGCCACAATCTTTCGTTACGATCCGCCGCTTAATGCCTTTGAGCAGCGTTTGCACCAGGCCGATCCGGACTATCAGACCGAAGCCCTGGCGATGCTTACGTATGGCCCTGATCTCAACATCTCAATGGACGGGATGGACGATGCCGAAGCACTCGATATTGGGCGCAAACTAACGGCCTATAGTCCGTATATTGTGCCATTCAGCTTTAGCTCGCCCTTTTATGATGGTCACATGTGGGACGGACTCTCGGCGCGTACCTTCTACCGGACGGGGCAGCGGCCCGCAGCCTATGTCTTCGTCGCCACCGCGAGTGACCCACCCGGCAGACTGGCCCGTAACCAGCGCGAGGTCGGGCGGATCGAGTTTAAGGCATTCGATAGCTGTGCCGATTTCGGACTCTACGGGGCATTACTGGCGCTGCTTAAAGGGATTGCGCTCGACCGGACGCTGATGGATCGTGCCGAAGTTCCCGACACGGCGAAGCATCAGCAGGCTGCCCGCAGCGGTTTCGCCGATGCCGTGATTGCGAACGGCGCACGGCAGGTGCTGGCGGCAGCCACACAATCGCTCGCCGACGATGCCGAAGTCACCCTCCTCATACCTCTTGCGACGATGATCGAGCAACCGATCACCCTCGCCCACACCCTGATCGCTGCTTACGCGCAGACCGGCTCGCGAGAGACGGTGCTACGCAACAGCTACCCCCTACCCAAATAACCGCTCCGTCGCCACATCCCAGCCAACAATAACCGTACTAGGCAGCGCGGCCTGGCCTCGATAGACGTGGGATGAGCGGTATTCGCTGCCGTCCAGGGTCAGCAGTTCAATCGTCCGGCTGGCCGGGTCGGCGATCCAGTACTCACGTACCCCGGCTGCGGCGTAGGCATCGCGCTTCTCGCGCCGGTCGTAGCTGGCGGTGCTGGGTGATGCGACTTCAACCACCAGATCGGGCGGGCCGATGATGCGCTGCTCAGTGATCATGGCGGCACCGCCGTTTAGGATAACCACAAGGTCGGGCTGCACCAGCGTGTCGAAGCTCAGTTCAACATCAATCGGAGCGGTGAAGACACGACCGTATCCCTGTTCCTCAATGTAGGTGAAGAAATAATGGACAATTCGCACAACTGCGGTCTGATGTCCGATATTTGGCGCGGGGGTCATCCTCAGTTCTCCATGCATCAACTCGTAGCGCGGCCCGTCGTCGGGAAGGTGTTCGTAGTCGGCAACCAGCCAGCGCCCGCCGGATGGTGGGTGAAGATGATTGGCGGGTCCGGCAACGGGGAGAATATCTGTACTCATGGTATCTTTCCTCCTACAGCGTCTCATCCGGCGACCCGGCGAAGAAGTTGGCGATTTCAGCCTGAAACGGCAGGGTTGCTGCGTGCAGTCTGCCGTCTGGCGGAATAGTGACCGAATGGAGGAACAGCCCGCTGGCCGGGTCGGGTTGGCTCAACACGATCACGTCCCGCTCGGCGGGGCGCACAATCCAGTATTCGGGCAGGCCCGCCCGTGCGTAGGCTCCGCGCTTGATCTCGGTGTCCTTTTCCGCGTTCGAGGGCGACAGAACTTCCACAATCAGTGCCGGTACGCCATTGATCCGCCGGTCGTAGATGATGCCACGATCCTCGCTTCGCACCACCACAATATCGGGCTGCACCGGGTCACAACCCGGCATCAGCAGGCCAATGGGCGACCAGGCGGTCAGTCCGATGCCAACATCATCAATCTGGATGAGCAGCGCACGTACCATCTGGCGAATAATCCACTGGTGGAAGTAGCTCGGCGCGGTGGTCATATACAATACTCCGTCAATCACCTCGTAGCGGTTGCCATCGTCGGGCAGGTGAGACCAGCGCGGGTAGCTCCAGGTTGCATCAAGCGAGCGAGTGACGATCTCGGGCAGGCTGGGTGTTTCAATGCTCATACTATGCCTCGGTGAGATAGGGTAAGGGACGTGGAAGTTTTTAATCGTCCCATCGCGAACACCATGTCACCCTGAGCGAAGCGAAGGGTCTTGCAGGAAGCCGGGAAAGATGCTTCGCTGCGCTCAGCATGACATGTGACGCCGGGATACTTAAAAATTTCC
>CAIXLU010000327.1 GCA_903920315.1 uncultured Oscillochloris sp. | reverse complement strand
CGTCTCGGTCATGATTGCGTAGCCGAGATTCTCCTGCATGAGCGAGAAACCGGGGCCAGAGGTGGCAGTCATCGTTTTGGCACCCGTCCAGCTTGCGCCGATGATCGCCCCAATACTGGCGATCTCATCCTCCATCTGGATATAGCAGCCGCCAAGCTTGGGCAGAATCTCGGACATCCGCTCGGCAACCTCGGTTGCCGGGGTGATCGGGTAGCCAGCGAAGAAGGTACAGCCAGCGAGGATGGCCCCGTAGGCGCACGCATCGTCGCCCTGCACAAACTGAACTTTGCCGCCTAGCGCCTGGCGGATACGCTCTCTATAGGTGGACACCGACACCCTCCGTCACGGTGATCGCGAAATCGGGGCAGAGCAATTCGCACAGCCGACAGCCATTGCAGCGCCCGTTCTGCGCCAACTCAGGCGGGTGGATACCGCGCTTAGTGAATCGCTCAGCCATATGCAGCGCCCGCGTCGGGCAGTTGACGGTGCAGAGCTTGCAGCCTTTACACCAGCGCTCGTCTATCAGGATCGTGTGCATAGATCTTCCCGTTCTACAACGGAATATCCAAATACCGCTCCAGCGCCTCTTTACCACGGTAGTCGGGCAGGATGCGCGGGGCGGTGCGGGTTGTCTCGATGTTGGCTTCACGCAACATGGTTTCGTAGGCGTCCACGTGGGCTAGGCTGAGACGAGCGGGTATGTATTTAGCCTTGGCATAGTTCGCCGCAGCAATTCCGGCCCGCCGCCCAAAGACGTTGAAGTCGAGCAGCGAATTGCCCATCAGCCGGTTTTTGCCATGAACCCCGCCCATCACTTCGCCAGCGGCGTAAAGCCCTGGCACGCGGGTTGCGCCGTTCTCATCGGTAGCAATGCCGCCGTTCTGGTAGTGCAGCGTGGGATAGACCAGAATGGGGTCGCGGGTCATATCAATTCCGAAGCGCGTGTACATGCGGAACATGGCGGGTAGGGCGGCGCGGATTGTTCCCGGCCCGTGGATGAGATCTACCATCGGGGAGTCGAGCCAGACACCGCTGATGCCGTGAGTGGTATCTATGCCCATCCCGCGCTCACTGCACTCGCGGATAAAGGCCGACGCCTCCACGTCACGCGGCTCCAGCGGAAAAACAAACTGCTCACCGACACAGTTCACAGGTTGGGCACCCAGACCACGCACCTTCTCGGTGATCAGCAGACCTGCCATTTGGGCCGGAAAAGCCGCACCGGTCGGGTGGTATTGGACTGCGTCGAGGTCAACCAGTTCGGCTCCAACCCGGTAGGCCAGCACAAGTCCATCAGCCGTCGCGCCGTAGTGATTAGTGGTCGGGTACTGCTGCATGTGCAGCCGACCCAGCCCTCCCGTGGTGATGATCGTTGTTTTGGCCCGCACAATGTGGTAGCGCTTGGTCTCAAGGTTGATCAGCACTGCGCCGGCGACTCGTCCCTGTTCATCGCAGAGCAGTTCAATCGCAGGTGAGAACTCGACCACGGGGACGCCCAGATTGCGGGCCTCATCACGCAGAACGCGCATAATCTCTAGGCCGGTGTAGTCACGCGCCGAGTGCATCCGGTTGCGCGAGGTACCGCCGCCGGGGTTTTCGACAAAGTGACCCTGAGTATCCTTGTCGTACATCACCCCCATGCGCTCGTGCCACTGGATGATCAGCGGCGCATCCTCCACCAAAGCCCGCACCAGCTCAGGCCGATTGGTGAAGTGCCCGCCGCCCATCACGTCCAGATAGTGGTGAACGGGCGAGTCCTGTGGCCGGTCGGCGGCCTGGATGCCGCCCTGGGCCATCGTTGAGTTCGAGTCACCGTGGCGCAGCTTGGTGGCGATCATCACCCGGTTGGGGTCAAGTCCTTCCTTGATCGCCCAAATCGCCGCAACCGTACCCGCACCACCGCCGCCGATCACCAACAGATCCAGGTCGGAGTCGACATGGTTCAGGTTCAGGTTGGAGCGGATGAGCGGGCGGGCCTCAAACAGATCGGCCAGCTCGTGGTTGAGCGGCATGCCCTTACTCGGCCCAAAGAGCAGCGGACGCTTTGTGTCAGCCTTGTAGTCGGGGTGAAAATGGGTCAGGAGAATCTTGCGCTCATCCAGACTCATGGCGGGAAAGGTGCAGCCCAGCCGGTCAGGGCGAGTGCGCTCCACCAGCGCAATACTCTCGCGCATCGATTCGGGGTAGCCGTCGCTCAACTCCATGTTCATTTCTCTATCTCGATCTCGTCCTGGAAATCTACCGGGTCAACCGGCGAATTATAGCGCTTCGTGGCACTATGGGTTTCGCCCCCGTCGGCAACAGCCTCGAAGCTGCGCTGCTCGTAGCGCACCCGCAGCTCGGCAGCAGACATGCCTACCAGTTCGTCAAGCACGCCCTGGTAGTCTCCCGCTTCCAACTCGGCGACCCGTGCCGACAAATCAGGCGCAGCGGGTGTCACAAACTTGCCATAAATGCGCCGCGCCAGCAGACCCACCGCGTAATGCTTAATGTCGGCAGGGCAGCGGCTGGAGCAGATTCCACACGAAATACAATCAAACGACAGCATCGCCGTGCGTTTGGTATCGCCACGCAAGGCCGCCTGAATATAATCCATCACCTGCAAACCCTGCGGACAGGCGCGGGTACACGTATTGCAGGCAACACACCCGGCAATCTCAGGGAAGTGTTGAAGGAGCGTATTGGGGCGCGGCGTGATGTCCTGCAGTTCGTAGGGTTTGGTCATCAGCGGCACAAAGGGCATCTGAACCAGACACATCCCGTCTTCAACCAGTGTTTGGCAGGCCAGAGCGGTGAAGATGCGGTGACTGTCATCGCGGCGGTAGAGTGTCGGACATGCGCCGCAGAACCCGCCCCGGCAGCCCGCCCCGCGCACCAGCTTATACCCGGCGTATTCAATCGCCGCCATGATCGTCAGCCCGCTAGGGACACGGTAGTCCTTCCCCATGAGCTGCATGCTAATGAGTGCGGCCTGCTCCGTCATGACAGATATCCTTTCGTGTCACCCAGGTTATGCTGCTGAAGCAGCGGTAACAGCGCAATCTGATGCTCTTCCAAACCAAGCTGGCTCGGCTCCAACCCAAAGGCAATACCCATAAGCTGGGTGTAGTAGAAGACCGGCATCGGCGTATGGGATGTGGGCTGGAGTGTATCGAAATTATAGTGGCAAAGTGGGCAGGAGAGAACAATCGCCTCCGCCCCGCCCGCACTGGCTTGTTCGGTCGTCAACGCCACTCGTTCGGCCACAATCTCGTCGTGATCAACCACGTGGTAGGCTCCGCAGCACTGGGTTTGGAGCGAACCCTCAACCACCGTTGCGCCCAGGGCGTGCATCAGATCACGCAGCACCGCTGGCGTCTCGGGGTCATCAATCCCCACCTCGGCGGGCCGCAGCAGTTTGCAGCCATAGTAAGGGTAAACGCTCAGTCCACGCAGCGGGCGGCGCACCCGTGCCCGAATCTTTGCAAAGCCCACCCGGTCACGCAAGACCTGGAGCATATGCTGGACGCTGGCCCCGCCGTCGTAGCTCAGCTCTCCTCCGCTGGTGACGCTCATCGCCGCGATCTGCTCCGGTTGCTGGCGTGCATGCAGG
>CAIXLU010000326.1 GCA_903920315.1 uncultured Oscillochloris sp. | reverse complement strand
TGCAATCATCCTACGTGTCCGCCAATCTGCAATCCCCAATCTGCAATCTGCAATCATCCTACGTGTCCGCCAATCTGCAATCCCCAATCTGCAATCTGCAATCATCCTACGTGTCCGCCAATCCCCAATCCCCAATCTGCAATCTGCAATCCCCAATCCGCAATCCCCAATCCCCAATCGTCCTACCCCGGCTGCCACAGCCGAATAGCCCCATCACTGCCGCCCGAGGCCAGCAGATCTCCGGTGGCGCTGAATACCACTCGCAGCACGCCGCTGCCCTGGCCGGTAAGCACTTGGAGCAGGGCACCGTCACTCACTCTCCAGAGCCGAATACTGCCATCTACCCCGCCCGACGCCACCGCCTGACCATCAGGGTGGACGGCCACCGAGCGCACAGCGTTCTGGTGTCCGCGTAGCTCCTGGCGAACCCGGCCCGTGTCTAGGTTCCACAGGCGCACCACGCCCGCACCGTCGCCTGAGACGAGCAGACCCCCACTTGGGCCGTAGTCGAGGCTATTCACGCTGGAGCTATGGCCACCCAGAGCCTGGATCTGTGCGCCCTCGCGGATTCCCCATAGCTGCACCGTGCCATCGGCACCTCCCAGCGCCAGACTGCGCCCGTCCGGGTGCGCGGCCATCGTCTGCGCACGTACCTGCGGCTGAATCTCCTGCACCAGCGAGCCGTCGGTGATTCGCCAGAAGCAGATCCGGCCATCGCCGCTGCTTGTGATGATCAACTGGCCGTCGGAACTGAAGCGCACGCTCTCCTGATAACCGTGGTGTCCACGAATTGACTGTACGAGGCGACGATTGCGTATGGCCCAGATCTCGATTTGATCCGCATTGCCACCGACTGCCAGGAAGCGGCCATCGTGACTGTACGCCACCGAGAGAACGTTGCCGCCGTAGTCATCAAGGGTACCCTCGGTGGCCCCGTTCGCCGTTCGCCACAGGCGCACCCGCTGATCCCAACCGCCCGAGGCAATCTGCCGCCCGTCGTGACTGATGTCGAGCGCCCAGACACCGCCGAGATGGGCGTTGTTGATCTGCCGTAGCGGGCGTACATCGCCCGACTCCCAGTCTGCTCGGCGTGGCCCGCCGATGAGTTGTAGCATCGCACCCCAGCGCGAGAGTCGTGCCTCCACGTCAATGCGAAACCCCGCACCTAAGCGGTCGCGCATGAGCAATATATCGCGCATACGGCCTGAATCAGTGGCGCGGCGCATGTCGGCGGTCAGCCGGAGCTTTTGCTGATGGCCGGGTGGCAGCGAGATGTTCAGGGCGCTCGGCACTACCCATCGCGGCGACTGAACCTCCACTCGCACGTAGCGACGCCCCGTATTATTGAGGTTCAGGCTCTCCTCACGACGATCCTCGGGGCCGAGTTGCCCAAAATCAATCAGACGTCGGTCGGCAGTTAACTGCGCAGCAATGGCCCCATAACCCTCAGGATCGAGCAATGCCAGCAGACCATCAATCCCGGCGTGCTGGTCGGCGGCGTTGTTGGTAACAATGGTGCGAATATCGCCAGCCAGACGGTTCTTGCCCCACAGCCGCGTCACTTGGTCGGCCAGACTACCATAGAGCCATCCCGCAGCCTGATTCCAGTGCGCCTCTACCCAGTGCGCCAGGGCTGCCTCATCCGCAATGGCCGTGCCGTCGGGCGACTGGAGATCAGCACGGGCCTTGGGAGTCAGGATCATTTCCAGAGCGCTGAGTAACTGGGCGGCGGTGGGTCGCTTAGCCGGGTCAAAGGCCATGCCACGGGTGATAATCGCGTCTACCAAAGGCGGGATCGTCGGATCAATGCTACGGGCACTGGGGAAGGGTACCTTTGTGCCGCGCATGAAATCGTTCATATCCGCACGTTCCATATCCGGCTGGTGTCCCGTGATCGTCATGTGCAATGTCGCGCAGAGCGCATAGATGTCCGACTGCGGCACAGCCTCGCCGCGCCACTGCTCAGGCGGGGTAATCCCAAAAGTGCCCGCCATCTGAGTATGTGGCGAGTCCGTCACCTCCGCCTGCACGGGCGTCGCTTTCGAGAGGCCAAAGTCAATTACCCAGACTCGTGCGGCGCTATCTATCAGGATATTCGAGGGCTTGATGTCGCGGTGCAGCACTGGCTCCGGGCTACGGCTGTGCATATAGGCCAAAGCCGAGCAAACATCGCGGATAATCGCCAGACCCTCATCGAGCGGCAGCTTACCGCCGCGCTCGGCCAGAACCCAGGTCAGGTCGCGGCCTTCCACATACTTCATCACCAGACAGTGGATCTCTGGGATGTACTCAAAGATCTCCGGGATGTTGGGATGACCAGGCGTATTCAGTGTACTGAGCAACTGGGCCTCGCGGCGAAAGTTCTGATACGCCTGCTCACGCATGCGCGGGCTCCACTCAGGGTTGGGGATCTGGCGCTTCGCCACACAAAATCGCCCGAGTTGCTGGTCGCGCACCAGATACGCCTGACCGAATCCGCCCCGGCCAATCGCGTGTTCCAGCACATAGCGCCCGCCAGGGCCGATCAGCGACCCCGGCAGCAACTCGGCTTCAGCGGCTGGTACGAGGGGCGGGGCCGGGCGCACGATTGGCACGTCAACTATCTGTTCCTGAGTACCGGGCGCGGGAACCATGACGGTGCGTTTCGGAGCTTTCTCCATAGAGACCCGCCCGCCGCAGGCGTTGCAGAATCGCGATCCAGGCGGGTTGGCGTGGCCACACACCGGGCAAATAACCATGCTAATTTCCCGTCCCGCGCACAAAAATATTCGGCCAAGCGCGGAATCGCGTAAAGAAACTGTCGCGACTCACTTCGGCCTCGCCACGAGTGATCACCCGATCTACCGTGATGTCACGCCCACCACGGGCCGTATCGCTCTGGTGAACCGTACCGGCGGGCAGGCTCGCATCATCAAGATAAACCGGCTCGCTCGGCGCACGCACCTCGTTGGTGATCGTCGGCCCTTCCAATCGCACGTCACGGTTCGGTTTTGTGCCATAGAGCCGCACGGTAAGAACCTGGTTCACCTCATCCACGTCCGTCTGCATCAGCAGCCAGTTGCCGGTGTCGTTGACAAACTTCAGGTCGTTCACACCCGTATAGATCGAGGCATCCATCCCTTGGCCATCACCTTGCGAGCCAAGAGCGAACTGATCATACCAACTGATATAAAAGGCGTGGGCGTGGCGCTCCGTGATCGGCAAGCCCGCCCAGAAGGCCGCTCGGAAGACCGTCGTCGAGTCCTGACAGACACCGCCGCCCCACTCCAGTTGGGTGCGGTTGCCAATGATCGCGTAGCCCTCCACAAAACCGTTGGCCGAGTCTACCTCGCCAAGCTGAGCGTTGAAGGAGAATTCCTCCCCCGGCGCGATCAGTACCCCGTCCATGCGCGACGCCCCGGCCTTAATGTTCGTAATGCGATACTGGGCCGAGCCAGCGAAGCTGCTCTGGCCCTCGCCAACCAACTCCTTGATCCCCAGGTTGCTCAGGGTCTCCTTGGTAATCTTCGGGGTCAACTGCTCGACCGGCAGGGCCAGCGTGCGTGTGGTTGGCTGGCTACTCATCATCAGCTTAGTAATGGCGACCGCCGCCTCATCCTGCTTGAGACGCCAGCCCGGCGTCCCTTCCTGTACGATCCGCACGTGACCACTGCTAAAGCGCAGGCGTGGCTCAGCGGTGCCCGTGTCTACCAGTTGGGCCAGACCCTCAACCGCCTGCCCGAGCAATTCCTTATCCACTCCAACCTCAAGCCGACCGCCCTTCGCCTCAACCTGAAGCAACTCCGCCAGTTTCTCAGGCGGCCAGACCCAGCGCTGATCGCTGCGAGCCATCTCGATGGGACTCTGGAGCAGATCGGTGGCGCGGGACTGAGCTTGTACCAGCGCGGTATCGTCCACCAACGGGGCGAGGGTGCGCGTGCGGATCGCAATATCATGCGGCTGAAGATCCTGGGCCGCCAGAAGGACATCATTGGCGGTAGCGTCCACCAGAAGCTGCACACCGGGAGCGCTGGGCGTGCCTATCACCTTCGCAGCAGCGATGCTCAGAGCGGCATCCTGCGGCGCATGCTCCACCGACGACGCGATATGGAGCAAAAAATCCTGAAGCACGCGTCGATCCGCTACCACTGTCGGAGTAAGATCAAGGCCATCCTGATAGAGCGACCAGAGATCGCGCAGGCGGGTGATCGGATCGCCCTGGCGACCGGCGGCAACCGCCTGACGGGCCAGATCAGTCGGATCAAACTGTAGACCAAGGTCGGACAACGAGGGCTGCCACGCCTGGCCGGCATACACCAGAGTCAGCGGCTGACGGAGGAATGCGGCGTAGCGTTCACTCAAGTCGGCGCTAATCGCATCGCCGCTCTGCCCAGACACCGGCTTACCCTGGACGCTCACGCCGGGGAGGGCCACGTCACCATAGTAGAACGGGAGCGCATAGGGCAGGACAAGCGGCGTGGCCAGAAACAGCGCAAGAAGCGTCACGGGCCAGACCCAGCCCGCCAGACGGCGGCGGGTGACACGACGGCGGCGCTGGCGATCAGGGCGTGGCGGCGGATCCGGAGGTAGGCCATCATCATCGGGTGTGAGGGGTTGCTGGGAGCGGCGCCTGCGGATTGGCCCATACTCTTGGTAATAATCGTCGATCGGCATAGCTAGAATACCCGGTGATCCCTCTTGCCGTCGCCACAGCGCCACCCCCCTCAAGGTGACAGGCGGCAGGGCAATCTTCGTATCAGGGCGCGATCTGCTCACATC
The DNA here is from genome assembly GCA_903920315.1 of uncultured Oscillochloris sp. Taxonomy (GTDB): domain Bacteria; phylum Chloroflexota; class Chloroflexia; order Chloroflexales; family Chloroflexaceae; genus Oscillochloris. Next base: position 4,595 of record CAIXLU010000326.1, on the reverse strand, counting down.
CCATTGTACAAAATTCTCTGAACAGGCACAAGTTGACAGTGAGTACCTCTTCGGGTATACTCACCCTCCGTGAGCGGGCCTCTAGCTCAATGGTAGAGCAGTTGACTCTTAATCAATTGGTTCAGGGTTCGATCCCCTGGGGGCCCACCAAAATGAAGGGGGGCAGTGAGTAATCACTGCCCCCCTCTCGTCGTATCGGCATCGTCATATTCCCGGCCACGCCGCGTAGCGGGCGACATGGACGAGTACACACCTCCCTACGCATTTCTGGGAAGCTGTACGAGTGCCGCAACACGCGCTACGGTCATGTCGTGCCATATCTCCGCCACGATGATCCCGAGCAGAAGCATCTGCCCGTAGAACTTGTAAGAGTAGCCCAGCACCCCGATCCCGCCGCTTATTGCGCTCTCGGTGAAGCTCCACTGGTTGCCGTAGGCTATCAGGGCGTAGGCCGTGACAAGGGCTATGGCACGGCCCAGCGGTAGCGGGGCATCGCTGTGAAGCAGGAGTGCGGCAAAAACCAGGATGATCACCGTTTCGTAGTGCATCCACGCCGCTGGCACAGCGAGTACGGTGAGCAGCAGGAATAAGGAAAACTGGAGCGGTGTCGCGATCTTCCAGATGGCACGGTTATCGCCATTTGCCCGCATGCGCGGAAGGGCAAGCGCACATGCCAGCAGCAACGATAGCCCAAAGAATGCGTAGGTTGCCCCTGAGATCAGCGGGGTGCCGAATGGCTCTGAGGTAATCTTTGGGGCGAAGAAGCGACTAAAAAAACCGCTGAAGGTCTGATTTTCAATCCAGGGTGTGGTGCCGCTACCGCCACCGCCGCCTAGCAGCGGCACAACCTGGGTCAGAAATGTCCAGTGGGTTGCCCAGCCAAAAACGGTTATCGTCAGGGCCGTACAGGCTACGCCGGCGAGGATTGCGCCGCCTATGGCGCGCCAGCGTCGCTGAACCAGGAAGAAGCCGAAGAGCATGGCGGGGTAGAGCTTGATCAGGGTGAAGAAGGCGATCACCGCCCCGGCGAGTCCATCACGGCCACGCAATGCGGCCAGCAGCACGAGTGTGGCACCGAGCAGCAGGGCAATGTCAACCTGGCCAAAGGCAATCGTATCGGTGGCTGGGCGAAAATTAAACAGCATGAGGATAGCGACTGCGATTGGCCATCTTGATGCGCGGCGCACCAGCAGAACGGCAGTGGTGCCGAGGAAGAGACTGTTGATAATCCGGTGCCCGGCCAGCACTGCCGTGCCGTCGAGCCGTGCAAAGGGACTCAGGATTGCGGCGTAGAGCGGCGGCCACTTGTAGGAGAATCCGAATTGGTTATCCGCGATCCCGGCGAGATTGTACAGGGGCAGGCCATCTCGTATAACGTCGCGGGCAGCCCGAAAGTGGATCCAGAAATCGGAGGCGCTGCGGGTGAAGGCAAACTCGATCATAAATGCGGTATGGGCCAGTGATCCGCCCAGCAGGACGGCGATGAGCATCTGCCGATAGCTCCAGCCGCGCTGCGCCGCCACACTGCGCAGGGCCAGGGCACCCAGCGCAGCGATGGTCGTGCCCGCGCCAATGATGATCGTCGCAGGGTGCGGGGTCACGTTCCGTGCGCCATCCAGCGTGAGGACGATCTGGAACAGCGGCATCATCCACCAGGCCAGCCCAAGGTAGATCGGCAGGTTAGCGCGATCTAGCGCAAGCTGACCCCCATGCCGCTGCGGGGGTGCGATCCAACGGGCAAGCCAAATCGCGGCGCATACCAGACCGGCGAGGGCACAGAGTCGATTCAGGAATGGCAGCACATCCAGCGGGCGCTGGGCGATCCCGACGACAGTGCCAGCCGTGACCAGCAGCGCAAGTCCCACGGACATCCGCTCGCCCATATCGGCACCGCGCAGCGCACCATAGCTGAGCAGGGCGAGGCCCACCAGCGCAGCCATGCTCAGCGGCGGCGGGAATCGCTGCCCATCAATGGTAGGCGTTAGCTGCGCGGTTTGGAACACCACGCCAAGCTCACGCGGGTCGCTGGGGATACTCATCAGGGTGCTGTTGATACGAATACGGATCAACGAATCAAGCGAAGGAGGGAGCAGCAGCATGAAGTGACGTGCGTCACTCCGGCTACGGGCGACGGTAAACACCGCCATAGGCTGACGGTCGTTCCACAGAGTGATCGTCGGATCGGCAGTACCATCTGGCCCTGAATTGAGGAGGCCAAGGTTGAGGATCGCCGCGCCAGCACCAAGGCGCGGCAGATGCAGGTCAGCTACACTGCGCGTCCAGCGACTAGACGTACCGGCAATCGTCTCGATTGCGTTGACCCCGCTCAGGAAATTTCGGTCGTACGGGCTAACGCCCAGCGAGAGCGGCGAGGTATGCTGAAAGGCGAGGGTGCCGACGATGAGGGTGAAGAGCAGGCAGATCAGCACACTGCGCTGGTGCCACCAGATGGGCGCAGGCGTGGCGAGTCGCGGGGCCATATAATGTCCAATACTTGCTAGGCAGTAGATTTCTCACCGCGTTACTTCTGTTCTACTGCCTCTTTTCGCTTTAACAACCCCTTGCCCACGACGTGCGACAATTGACTGAGGGAGACCGGCTTTTCGACCCAAGCGACAACACCTTGTTCCAAGAGCGTTGCGCCCCGCTCACCAAGTGGGTAGCCGCTCATGATCACCATCTGTACATCAGGAGTTGTTGCCTTCAGGCGATAGAACAATGCCGCCCCATCCATATCGGGCATCATCATATCCGATATCACTAAATCCACCTGCGCCTGATTGCCTTCAAACTGTGATACGGCATCTAATCCGTTTGTGGCACTATGGACCTGATATCCCAACTGTTTTAGCATGGCTGTTGTCACCGCCAGAACGGTGGATTCATCTTCGACGAGCAAAATAGTCTCGCCATGTCCTTTTTTTACGCGAGGCACATCCGCTACTGCGAGCTTCTCTTTCGCTTCGGATGGTGGCAAGTAGATCGTAAAGGTTGTACCCTGTCCCATCCGGCTCTCTACGGTAATATGTCCGCGCTGCTGCTGTATGATGCCGTAGACCTGTGATAGCCCCAACCCAACTCCCTTGCCTACCTCTTTGGTGGTGAAGAACGGCTCAAAGATCCGGGGAATAATGGTGTCCACAATGCCACTACCCGTATCGCTGATTTGTAACTGCACCCACGATCCGGTGAGCGGAAGATTGCACATCGCGCAATGAATATCTCCCTTACAGACAACCCGTGCCAATCCAATCCGCAATTCCCCGCCGTTGGGCATGGCGTCTCTGGCATTGACGGCGAGGTTGGTAATAACTTGCTGCATCTGGGTGGGGTCGGCTTCAATCAAATAGTTATCGGGGGGAATGTTCAGTGTAATTTGAATGTGTTCCGGGATGACGTGCGCTAAAAAGGTGACAGTTTCTTTGGCAAAGGCGTCCAGTCTGAGCTGTCGGAGGTGCCGGATCGTTTTTCGGCTAAAATCCAACAGTTGACGCACCAGATGCGCCGCACGTTGGCTCGATACGCTGATGGCTTTCAGGTCAGGTTGTATCGACTCCGGTGTCTCCGGCGATAGTTGCAGGAGTTCAGTGTACCCTAAAATACTTGTAAGAATATTGTTAAAGTCGTGGGCGATACCAGCGGCGATTTGACCTACTGCAGCCAGCCGCTCTTGCTGTAACAATTGCTCCTGGGTCGCTCGAAGCTCGGCCAGGGTTGTTTCGAGCTGGTGGTAGCTTTCGTGCAAGATTGCGTCGGCCTGTTTGCGCTGGGTGACATCGCGCTGAATGCCAAAATGGCCGGTAATCCGCCCGTCTGAATCATACAGACAGACGTAATCGCCTTCAATCCATATCTGGTCACCATCGAATGTACGCTCATCCGTCTCAACGTGTAAACGCCCCTCGTCAAAAAACTGCCGCCAGACCGCCCGGCCCTGGACGGTATCATGCGCAAAGAAATCGCCCGGCGTTTTGTCGACAAACTCTTCTTCGGTCGCCCGGTACTGCTCTAGCATGGCCGCGTTGATCCGGGTGATGCGCTGATGCGTGAAAACATAGTCCAGCAAGGCATCTTTATCCACCGTCGCATCCCAGCGTATTGGCTCATCCAGCATCATAAAGAAGAAGCCATCAATCGCCTGCCTGAAGAGCGCGTTTAGCAATTGCTCACGTTCCAGCAAGACCGCTTCCGTTAGCAGACGTTCGCTAATATCACGCGACAGCCCAAACAGACCGTCCTGACCACTCCATTGACCTTTCACCACCTTGGTCTCAACCGGAATGAACTGGCCTGTTTTGGTGATGAGCGGCACCGGACAGACCGTTGCCTTGCCGTCCAGCATAGCGGCGACAATCGTCCCCGCCTCCTCACGCCGATCCAGCGGATGCACTTCTAATACGTGCATCCCGAGTAACTCTTCCGCCGAGTAGCCCAGCCGCCGTTGCACGGCAGGGTTGACCTTGACGATGTTTCCTTCCGCATCAAGGATAAACAAAAAATCGTTCACCGTATCAAAAAGCGTTTGCAGGTTTTGCAGGCTTTCCTGCCGAGCTACTTCTGCCTTGATCCGGGCAATCACGACACCAATTTGGGCG
>CAIXLU010000325.1 GCA_903920315.1 uncultured Oscillochloris sp. | reverse complement strand
CGGGCCGTAGCGCCAGATGACCCATTGGGGGCGCGTGCGCAACTCTTCGGGGACGGCGGAAAAGGGCGTCGGGTCGGCATGGGCTGTTGTCGGGGCGCGGTCGGCGAGCCACAGTGAGCTATTCATGGATGACTCCTGCGGCCATCCCTCGGAGGGTGTGGCGTACCAGGAATCGCGGTGCAGGACATACGCACGCATGCGAGACGATGGCGCTCTTCTCTTTGAGGTCTAAGGGTGTTCCGTGGCGATGGGAATTGTGTGGCGGGATGGGTATGCTATAATCAGACATAGCTGTAGTCCTCTCCGAACAACTCGTTGCGTGCGAGTCTCGGACATCGAAACTGATAGACACGTACGAAGCTCTGGTTTGTGCCAGGGCTTTGTTATTGTCGTCACTGTCGTGTCGCGGTGGCCCTCGGGCTATCGTTGCTGTCGTCGTCGTGGCATCCGGCGACGGTCTGGCCGATGGTTGTGCGCCGCACAACGATCCAGGTGCATATTTTTGACGTATTTGGGGTGCGGAGATTTTCGATAATGACGGTGTAGTTGTACTCGGGTCGTTCATGATGTCACTCCAGGGGTGCCCATCGGGGGGCAGCACGGCGGTGAAGGCGTGGACGAGCAGTTCGTCTACGGTGGCATGGGTAGGAACCGGAAGACCCGCGAGACACGGCGGGGTAGTCATGGATACCTCCTGCGTCCATACCCCGAGGGTATGGCGGAACAGGATCGCCGTGCAGGAACACATACCGAAGGAGATGCTTCTTGCATGAATGTCATCTATCTGCTACGATTCGGTGGTATTAGGTCGCTTTCACGGCGAGTCCTGTCATTGCGGAAATCAAGAGGCTCTGTTCATCGCTTTACCTTGGACGGGAATGGGCGATGGATGGGGCTTCTTGTGATCTTAAAGCGTATGTGAGGGATTATAGCATATCTTTTCCTTTCGACGCCCCCGGTGTATCGGGGGCGTCGTGGTGCGTGTTAGGCGGCATGAGTGAGGTGTTCTTCCCGTTCTTCCTGATCATCAGCAAAGAGATCTGGCACGTCGAAGAGACGCACGCCGCCTTCGATCTCCCACTCCTTGATGGTCGTGCCGATCCGCACCGCAGCGACACCTCCGTTGGAGCCGAGGCCGAGGCGTCGCGCCAGCGCCCGGTTTGAGGTTTGGGTCATCTCCTGCGCCTTGGGCAGAGAGAGTCCCTCGTCTGTCATCAGGCGGATGATCTCCGGAATCGCCGCCTGCACGAGTTCCTGAACCTGGAGGTGGAGTTCGCTGGGCTCCCATATTGGCGGTACCGGCAGTCCGGGTTTTGCCGCGACGGGCTTTTCGATGGCCAGTTCCTCGCGGTAAGGCTGGGCCGCGTCAAGGATGGACGGGCGGTTCCGAGGGCGCGTTGTGGCGATGCGGGCGATGTCCTGCGCGCTCGGTCGCTGGACGGTGACGGGGAAGACGTTGCCGCTGTGGGAGAGGGGGAACTGGTCGCATCCTGATGCGGAATATCCCCTCTCCCTCGGGGCCTATCTTTACCCATATCTCTGCAACTATCGAGGGACGCCCCTGTCGGGGAGCGCAGAGCAAGCGACTGAAGTCGCGTCACGGGGGCCTGCGGCCGACTGCCCGCCTGCGCGGGCGGTTCCGGCGTCGGCGGAGGCCGACGCCCAGCCGTAGGCTCCGCAAGGGCGACAGAAGTCGCCCGCCGTTTCGAGTAATCGGGAGAGCGTGATGGTACAATGCCGCTTCAACACACGTCAACCGGAAGGATACCCGTGAGATCTCTGCATCTACACACTCTCGCATCCATCGCTCTTATTGCGATCATTGGCTTAAGCATGACTTTCGTCACCGCCGCACCGAGCAATACTGTTGTTTACCTGCCGTTCATTGTCACCACCGCAACAGCGACGCAGAACCCGCTGCACACAGGGCAGGCCACCTATTACACCACTGCCGACGGCACCGGCAACTGTACCTTCGACGCCATCCCCGGTGACCTGATGGTTGCTGCGATCAGCTACCTGGATTATAGCGACCCCCAGCCGGCGGCCTACTGCGGAGCGTATGCGGAGGTCACGGGGCCGAAGGGGACAATCACCGTGCGGATTGTTGATAAGTGTCCTGATGTGCCTAATGCGCCGGTGAACCCCACCACCGGCTGCGCGGCTGGTCATCTCGACCTCAGCCCCACGGCCTTTGATATGATTGCCGATCATAATCTTGGTCGGGTGGCGATCACGTGGCGGATCGCCAGCCCAAACCTGAGCGGGCCAATTGCCTACCACTTCAAGGATGGCAGTAACCAGTGGTGGACAGCGGTGCAGATCCGCAATCATCGCAACCCGATCACCAAGCTAGAGTATCAGAACAGCCAGGGTACATGGGTGAATGTTGCTCGGCTTGATTATAACTACTTTGTGGAGAACAGCGGTATGGGGCCAGGGCCATACACCTTCCGTGTCACCGACTTCTACGGCAATGTGCTGGTTGACAGCGGGATTGTCGGCGGTAGTAACATCTCACGCGACGGTGCGGCCCAGTTTCCGGTGGGGCCGTGACACATACACTCCTCTAATAGGGGTCTGAGTAGCAATGGAACGAAAACTATAATAATTGAAACCGTGTAGGCACTGGCCTTGGCGACATGTGCGCCCACCTTTGCGATAGCTCTCCTTATCGCATGCGTGGACATGCCTCAGCTCCCGCTGCGTTTGCGATAAGTCGTTGAATTCGCCACATGGTGTACGACCATCGCATTCACGATAATCTGCATCGCTCTTTTTGCCTTCTTCATGG
>CAIXLU010000324.1 GCA_903920315.1 uncultured Oscillochloris sp. | reverse complement strand
TCGGGTTTCTGCGCCTGACTCGATACCCGGAGATAAACGAGGGTTTTGCGTGGCCGTTCGACACTGCCGCTCCGCAGATGCAGCACTTGTTGGACATGCTCATCGGTGTATACGCGCCTATTCCCTGGTGTTCGTTGAGGGTGAGTCGTCCCTCACGATCCCATCGCGGTAATGTCTTTACGGATACTCCGATCCGCTCCGCAAATTGACGCACCGTGTATATACTCATATCGCGTAGTATAGCACACTATTGAGGATTTTACAAAGGCTATGTCAAGTCTCCCTTATTATTTGGGGGGAATGGTACAATCACTGCGCAGTTATGGCAACTGGGGATCATCAATGCACGTCCTCTGGCTCGACCCCTTCCACGGCGGGTCGCACGCGGCGGTGGCGGCTGGCTACGCCGCCCGCAGCCGTCACCGGGTAACGCTGCTCAGCTTGCCGATTGCGGGCGGCTGGCGCTGGCGGATGCACGGCGGTGCGGTGAGCTTCGCCCGCATGGCCCGTGCGGCTCATCTGCGCCCCGATCTCATCGTCGCCAGTGACATGCTCGACCTCGCCACCTTCCGCGCTCTCAGCGCCGACACTCTCGCCGGTATTCCCGCCGCCGTCTATTTTCACGAGAACCAGCTTACCTACCCGCTGCCGCCCGGTCGCCAGCGCGACATGAGCCTTGCCTGGATCAACTACACCTCGGCCCTCTGCGCGGATGCGGTGATCTTTAACTCGGATTTCCACCGGGAGACGTTTCTCGCCGCCATGCCTGCACTGCTCGGGCGCTACCACGACTACCAGGAACTCCAGACGGTGCGCGAGATCGCCGAGAAATCCTACGTGCTGCCGCCCGGCGTTGACCTAGAGCGGCTAAAGGGGCCACCCGAGCCCGACGATGGCCCGCCGATCATCCTCTGGAACTCACGCTGGGAATACGACAAGCAGCCCGAGGCATTCTTCGCTGGTCTGGACGCCCTGGAAGCGCAGGGTGCCCGCTTTCGGCTCATCATCGCCGGCGAACATATTGACCCCAACGCCCCAACTTTTGCGGCCGTCCGTGAACGCTGGGCCGCACATACCGTCCACTGGGGCTATGCCGCCGACCACGCCGAGTACGCCCGCCTGCTGCGCCGATCCGCTCTTGTGGTCAGTACTGCCATCCAGGAATTCTTCGGCATCGGCGTGGTCGAGGCGATGGCCTGTGGCTGTGCGCCCATCCTGCCTCGCCGTCTCAACTACCCGCATCTCATCCCGCCCGCCCGCCATGCGGATCATCTCTACGACAACGCGGCGGGCATGGTCTGCATGCTCCGGGGCGCGCTTGCCGACGCCGGAGCCAACCGTGATATCTGGCGAGCGGTGGCTGCACCCTACGGCTGGCCGATGACCACCCCACGCTATGATACACTCTTTGCCGAATTGGCAGAGCGGGGCAGGGGATGAGATCGTGTATCATAGAGTCCATTGGCGTCACATGAGGCGCGAGGATACATCCGCAACACGAGGAATTATGAGAGTTTCACAGCGACAGGTTGTCCTCGCACTACTCACCATTTCAGCCGTTGGCGCAATCATCTCTCTGATTTACCAAGTGGCCGTACCTGATCAGAATATCTCACTTGTTGGTATCGTCGTCGTCGTGGTGGTGCTGGTGGCATTGCTCTTCGCCTACTGGCGGGGCTGGTCGGTGGCGCGCCACATCACGCTGATCTTCATCACGCTGTTGGTCGGAATGACAACGAACGGTGTCTACCTCACCGAACAGTTCACCACCTCTGCATTCCTGCCGCCCGTGTTTGCCATGATCATCGGTGGCCCGCTCTGGATTGCGGGCAGTGCCCTCGTCCTGCTCGTGATGCTGATCGTGCGTGCCGGTGGCCAAGGGATCTACGTCGCCCCGCTTTCAATTCTGATCTACATTATGTCAGTGGGTGGGATGCTGCTCGCCCGCATGGTCACCGACACGGCCCAGCGCGATGCGCAAGAGAGCGCCGACTCCGCACGTCAGACTCTCGTCCGCACCGAGGCCCAGGCGCATGAGCTTTCCCAGAAGGCTGCGGAGTTGGCCACACGGAATGAGGAGCAGCAGCGCCTGCTTGAACTGGTGACCACCCTAGAAACGCAGACGGTCTCGCTGGCCGATGGAGTATTGTTGGCCCCAGTTGTCGGCCACCTCGATAGCCGACGTGCCGAGGCGCTAACCCGCCGTCTGCTGAATGAAGTGAGCATGCAGGATACTCGTATGGTCATCATTGACATCGCCGGAGTACCCACAGTGGACACCGCCGTCGCCCATGCCATCCTGCGCACGATTCAGGCGGTGCGATTGCTCGGCTGTGAGGTGACAATTACGGGAATTTCGGCCTCGGTGGCCACAACGATGACCCAACTCGGCATTAGCATGGTCGGGGTTCGTACGGCCCGCACGCCGCAGGAGGTGATCAGCGACGATCTGCTAAAGCCTCTGCGAAACTAGAATTTGTGCCATACATCACGTGAGGGTGCCAGCGAATCTGGCACCCTCACGTGATTCTACAAAGGCGTGCTTAGGCGGTGCGAGTGCCACAACTGGGACAAAACATCGCTGTGGCGGGCATCTGAAACCCGCAACCCGTGCAAGCTTTCGTCGCGCTGGTTTGAGTTGGTACGGCGCTCGTCACCTCGTATGTAACCGGCACCGGCTGCGACGGTGCGTGGGATGACGGTGTTGGCTCAACGAACGTATCGCTCTGCAAGAGCTTCAGTTCCTCTTCCTTCGCCACCACTGTCGCCCGCAACTGATCAATCGCCGACGCCATTTCGCTGATCGAGGGCGCACTGATCTGACCAGCGCGTTGGAGGTCGTACGCACGCTGTCCAAGCTCCATCAGTTTGGCGTCAAGCTGATGCCGAAACTCGTTCACTTCGCCTTGTAGGCGTGTTGTCTTCTGAAACTTCTCGGCCTCAAATTTTGCGCGATCAACACCTTGCGTAAGCGTCTTGCTGATCTGATCAAGAAATCCCATTAGGTACCTCCTTCGGACATAATTTATAGATACTGTTGATGACTATGACGTCGAGATGTGGCCTCAGGGTGCAAGATGATTGTAGCACATGCGCCCTATAGCCACCCATCGTTAGTTACCCCGCAGATCACGACAGAAGTACTATGGACGTGAGTGGGCGTTGCTCGTACGATAGAGGGGGCAGGCTTAACCTCACAATTGCTTCGAGAGGATTTGTAGTTAACATCTCACCACAATGACATATGCAATTTTGTTAGCAGCAGGGGGATCGTCACGCATGGGGCAGGCAAAGCAGTTGCTTACATGGCGTGGGCAACCTTTGGTACGTTATGTGGCGGAGCAGGCGCTCACAAGCCGACTGATGACCGGTCTGGTAGTGGTAGTGGGTGCGGCGGCTGAATCGGTGCGGGCGGCTCTTGTTGGGCTTGCTGGCCCAGTGATGATCGTGCAGAATGCCAACTATGCCAGTGGGCAGGCCAGTTCATTACGTGTCGGGCTGGACGCACTTCCTGCCGCAGCGCGATCCGCCCTTGTGCTGTTGGTCGATCAGCCTCTTGTCTCGTCAACCTTGATTGATGGGATGATCTCAGCCCATGCTGCTGACCCCGACGCCCTCGCGATTGTTCCACATTACCGGGGACGGCTCGGTAACCCGGTGTTGCTGACGCGGGCGATCTTCGCTGAACTGCGGTTACTGGAGGGGGATGTGAGCGTACGGGAGGTTCTCACCCGTCATGCGGGGAACGTGCGTGAGATCGCGATAGACGACCCGGCAGTGGTCTCGGATATGGATACGCCCGAGGATTACGCGGGGATGCAGTAGGGACGCAGCACAAAAGGGGCGCG
>CAIXLU010000323.1 GCA_903920315.1 uncultured Oscillochloris sp. | reverse complement strand
TTTAGATTGAATTCAATCTAAAACCTAAAATCTAAAATCTAAAATCCGCAATTGACAATGTCAAAGCCTCTCTTCTCATCTGAGTCCCTCTCGTCTCTCCTTGTCCCCGGTGTAAGTGAACGCTGGACGGCGGTGCAGGATCGGCTGCATCCGGCGCTGGTGGATCTGGCCGAACAGGTGCGAGCGGAGGCAACGGTGACATTCCCACGCATCTGGCCGAACTACGAGGTAAGCTTTAAATCGCAGCGCTACCTGAACCGTGGACAAGGCCAGCGTGACCCGATCCACGATTACTGGGTGGCCTTCGACCGTGCCCCACGCGGGGCCGGTGTGCTGGTGGTGGTCAGTGGTGCCGAGCAGGCGATCCTGGTGGGTATTCAGCTCTGGCGCTCGCGTAAAAACGAACTCGCCTCGCTCTGGGGCGGTGCTCGCTCGGTCTGGCTGCCTCTGGCCGAGCGGATCGAGGTCGAGGGTGAGGCACGATTCACGGAGGCGGGAGGCGGGAGGCGGGAGGCCGGGGGCGGGGGGCAGGAGGCGGGAGGCCGGGGGCAGGAGGCGGGAGGCAGGAGGCAGGAGGCGGGTAGTACATTATGGATTGATCGCTACCTGACCACCAAAGGTGCGGGTTATCTGTGGGCCGGTTTCGTCTACCCCTGGGAGTCGATCTCCGCTGACCTTACTACGCGGCTGGTGGCTGATGTACGTACCCTGCTCCCGTTGAACGAGGCGCTGATGGAGCAGGCTGAGGTGGATGATCCGTCTGGCCCCGCTATACTGCGCGAGGGCCACGCAATCTACCGTAGCGCCGACCCGCCCCCGATTGAGGTGATCGCCGAGCGGGTACACGCCCGTGGTTTTACGATCTCAGATCTGCTCCTGCGCAGCTACCATATCGCGCTCCAGACCCGCCCACTAGTGATTCTGCCGGGAATTAGTGGCACAGGCAAGACCCGCCTGACCCGTCTGTATGCCGATGCGGCTCACGGAATCGCACCTGGACGCGATAACCCCTACTATTTGCTGGTAGCGGTTCAGCCCGACTGGCACAGCGCCCGCGATCTGCTGGGCTACTACAACGCGCTCACAGGAGCGTACCACGCCAGCGCCTTCACCCGTTTTCTGCTCCAGGCCGCTGCCGATCCGCAGCAGGCCCACTATGTCTGTCTGGATGAGCTAAACCTCGCCCGCCCCGAGTATTATCTGGCCCCCATTCTTTCGGCGATGGAGACCCTGGAGGGCAGCATGGATCTGGGCCTGCCGACCGCCGAATCTCCACTGGCGGGCGGCGGCAGCATCCGCAGCCCGCTGCGCCTGCCGGTGAACCTGCGCATCACTGGCACGGTAAATGTGGACGAGAGTACCTTCGCCCTGAGCGACAAGATCCTTGATCGGGCGAACCTGATCGAGCTAACGGATGTAGATCTGGCTGCCTACCGGGCCAGTTACGGTGGCCCGGTGGACGAAGATGCGTGGGCGATGATCGTGGCGGTGCAGCCGGTTGCTGCTGAGGCTGGGCATCCCTTCGGCTATCGGGCCATCGGCGAGATGCTGCGCTTTGTAGAGCAGGCGCGGGGAACGCTGGGGACGTGCGCGGCCCTGGATCTTCAGATCAAGCAGAAAATACTACCGCGCCTGCGCGGTGAGGACGCCCCACGTCTGCGGCGGGCGCTGTCGGCCCTGCTCAGCCTGACGCTGGGGGTTGAGCAGCGTGTGTGGGCCAAAGCGAGCAGCATCAGCGCCGAGCAACTAGCCGCTGCGCCCTACCCCGAGAGCGCCTCAAAACTGCGCCGTATGCTGGAACGCCTTGACCAGGACGGGTTTACGGATTTTTACTGAATAACGAATCTACCGCCGCGCAGCCCTCACCCCCTAGCCCCCTCTCCCAGAACGGGAGAGGGGGAATCGGAAGCTTTCTATTGCAGAAATCTCCCCTCTCCCCTTGTGGGAGAGGGGTAGGGGGTGAGGGGGAATGGTCGGTACAGGATTGGTTTATTCGTAAAGTATTGCCGTTAGCTCACAGGCAGTTGCGCGTAGGGGCCGCGACGATCCTCGGGGAGCAGCGCGGCGATGCGCTGCATCAAATCGTTGGTACAGCGATTCATGAGGTCGGCTGGGATTTTGCCGCTCTGGGTGGGCGGGATAATGTAGGGCTGGCCGATTCGCACCGTTAACGGCTTACGCAGCCACGCCCCCTTGAGCCCATGCTCGCTGCCGCTGATCGCCATAGGGATAATCGGTACGCCGGATTGCATGGCCAGCCGCACGGCACCACCGCGACCAACCTGGAGGACGCCGGTGCGGCTGCGATGACCTTCGGGGAAGATCAAGAGTGCGGCCCCGGAGCGCAGCGCCCCTACCGAGGCATCCAACGCGGCCATATCGCGTCGCCCACGATTGATCGGGATGACCTGCATATTGCGATAGAACCAGCGAGGAATCGGGCGGTCGAACAGTTCGGCCTTGCCCAGCCACGAGAGCCGGTAGGCGAAGGGCAGCAGGGCACCGACCGCCGGAATATCAATCCAGTTGACGTGGTTGATCACCACGACCATGCCGCCCAACTGGCGTGGCGGCAGGTTCTCTCGCCCCTCAATTTTCCAGCGCCACCAGCCGATCATCCGAAAGAAGTTGATCATGAGGTGGAGGAATCCGTACATGAGGACTCCGGCCATCGTTTTGCTCCGCTATCTGCCTAATCCAAGGGTGTACACCAAATGTCCGCCCGTCCATCCGCCAATGATGAGCAGCAGGGCTCCCACGGCGTGGCGGGCCAGATAGCCACCCCGCACTGCGGCGTCATCGAGGATGCCAGGGTGACGACGGCGCAGCAGCAGAGCCTGCCCGTAGATCGCGATCACGGCCAGATTCAGGAAGGCGTGGGCGTTCACCCACCCAATCATGGCGTTGTTGCGCGGCACATCGGGGCCGACCAGTTGGCGTAGGGCGTCAATCGTGCCGCTAACCAGGGCGATCACCCCGATGATCCAGCCGACGATCAGGCAGTGGTAGGCGCTTGTCTCCCAGGCCCGCTCGCCCCGGCGCAAGGAGATCAGGCTGAACAGGCTGCTCGCCAGGAGTAGCCCCAGGGGCAGATGTATCGTGATCGGGTGGACGGCGTACATGTGCCGGATTATACCAGAGGTATCTCAGCGTTTCGCCGATAGCGGGCCAGTGACCTTGCGGACGGGGCTTGGTTCGGGCTTCTCGGTAGGCTGCGGGGATTGCGTCGCCTCGCGCCGACTGATGATGCGCTCGGCGAGGGCTTGCACCACCGCCATTGCCGGTACACCGAAGGCGATCCCGGTGATACCGCCGATCTTCCACCCTACCAGAACCACAAAGAGCACCAGCCCCGGCGAGAGGCTAAGGGCGCGCCCGAAGAGTCGCGGCTCGATGACGTAACCCTTGATATTCTCGCCCACCAGGATGAGCAGCACGGGCAGCAGCGACTGCGGCCATGGCAGACTGATCAGCAGGACAACGGCGGTCAGCATGCCGCCGAAAATGCCGCCGAGGTAGGGTAGCAGGCGTAGCAGGGCCAGCGGGCCAACCCATAGCAACATTCCCGGCGTCTGAAAGATCGCCAGCACGCCCATGCTGAGGGCCATGCCCATCGCCCAAATCGCCAGTTGTCCCCGGATTCCCGCCGAGTAGGTGCGCCGCACATCGTCGTAGAGGACACGAACATTTTCAGCCCAACTGCTGGGCATGACCGCGCCAATAATCGCCCTCAGTGAATCGTCCCCGGCTGACATCGCCGCCGCCACGCCGATTATCAGGAGAGTCTGACCGCCGATACTCAGCAGTGTGAGCGACCACTCCAGCACCGTTGGCCCAATCTGCTGAGCGATCTGTCCGCTCTCGATGGCCTGACCGATACTGAGCGGCACAGCGATCCGGTGCAGGCGCAGCCAGTTGAGGAAGGTATCAATGCGCAAAGTGCCCTGCTCGATGGCGTTGGGCAATGCGGCGGGAAGCGAACTGGCCTGCGATGCCAAAGGTGCGCTGAGGGTGGCGAGAACGAGGATCAGGCTGAAGTAGCCGATGCCCCAGGCCACCGAGCGTTTAAGCCAGCGGCTCAGATAATCAACCATTGGCTCTAGCAGCAGATTGAGGAGCCAGGCAAAGCCGAAGATCGTGAGGACATCGGCGAAGGTGCCAAGCACGCCCACGATCTCGCGGAAGAGCCACCAGGCCGCCGCAATCCCCACCAGCACCACGACGGTATTGTGCATGCGAGACATGCTATCTTCCTCTGCTGCCGCTATCCTAATGACACGCATGTATCGTAACACAACTATACAGATTCCCGATGGGAGCGCGGGCGTCCCGCCCGCATTCGTGTTCGGCAGGTAGGACGCCCGTGCTCCCAGGAAACCGCCACGAACGTGCGGAGTCTGATTAGCGGTACGCGAGGTGTGTCAGGCCGGCGCGCTTGCTGGCGCTGAAGTGGCCCTGGTAGGGGGCGCGGTAGGTACCCGAGGTGGGCGCGACATCGCGGTAATCGCGACCAGTTGCTACGGTGATGTAGGCCGGCGTGATTCGGCGGTGATTGGTCGGATCAAAGGCCAGCGCACGATAGCCGCCGGGGCCAGCGACCAAAGCCTCAACCCAGGCGTGTGATCCGCCCTCGCCTAGCATATGCCCTGAGACGTAGCGCGCCGACAGCCCCGCCGAACGACAGATCGCCAGCATAATGTGCGCGTAGTCCTGACAGAGTCCCCACCCAATCGCCAGAGCCTCGGCGGCGGAAGTATCCACCATCGTCGCACCGTGGGCGTAGCGCATCGCGCCATGAACCCATGTGCTGATCGCATCGGCCAGATCCTCGGGGTCGGTGTGGCGGTGCGCGAGCTGCCGGGCCGTATCGGCAATCCGGCCGTCCGCCCTCGTCAGCGGCGTGGGGGCCAGACAACGCACGAGATCAGCGGCATGCACCTGCGGCCACACCCGGTTCACCATATCCCGCTCAACCACAAGCCGCATCTCAAAGGCGACGTTACCATCGAGTTGGGGGATAGCGATGGTAAAAACCCGATTGCCGAATAGATCTGTATCTGCGTGTGTCACCGCATCGGGAGCCGAGACACGCAGGTCGTAGGCGCATACCCGCTGGTCGCCGTAGTGTTCTGGCGGGATAACCATCAGCCGCTGGCGCAACTCACGGATCGCGCCGGGGTAATGGTACTCAAAGCGCTGATACATCCAGTAACGGGTCTCGCGCACTTGGCTCCACTCCACCGTATGGTGATCGAGCAGGTTAATCTGGCTCGCCGCGCCGGTCATCAGGTCGTGCATCGTTGTTCACTCCTTCGCCTCGCGTACCCAGGAGGGGACATCGAAGTGTCTTATATCGTGAAGTTCATCGGCCCAGACGGCAAGGCCAGTGAGTTGGCTGTCACCGTAGCTGGTCAGAATAGCCGTATCAACGGCATCACGGCCCCGGGCGATGACCACCCGACCAATGCGCGGGATGTTGTGGCGAGCATCGAAGCTGCGCCACGCCCCGGCGATATACGCCTCGAACCAGGCGTGAAAGTCCATCGGCGCAGGATTGATCGGGACACCGATATCGGGCAGGTAGCCACAGACATAGCGGGCCGGAATATTCATGGCCCGGCAGAACATTACCCCAACGTGAGCAAAATCGCGACAGACACCCATGCGATTCTGGTACGCATCATAACCCGACGTTGCGGCGGTGCTATAACCAGAGCCATAGGCAACGTTGGTATGCGCCCAGTTGCAAATCGCCTGCACACGATCCCAGCCGTCGGGAGTGTCACCGAACATCGCCCAGGCGTCGTTCAGCACCAAATCCGAGGGGCAGTAGCGGCTTGGCAGCGTGTAGGTCAACACCTCGTCGGGCAGTTGATCCACAAAGGTGCCAGGCAAGCCTTGGAGAACTGGGTCGGGTGTTGTAGGTACTTCAACGACGGCATCGTAGGACATCTCCATCGTACCCTGCGGTGTTATCCAGCGCCACACATAGTTATCAAAGCCGTCGCGGTAGTAATGGATGCGCAGGTCGGGAGAGGTCACGCGGCGCTCTTGAACCAGACGGTGAAGATCAAACTCGCGTGGGCGCACCACCGCAGTCACCGGCGTCGGCGAGCCTGACTCGATCACAAAAGTGAAGCCGACGCGGAGCAGCATGGGGAACCTTTTCTCGTAGTGTCGTGAGGATAAGGAAAACGCTAGCGCACAAACCCGCGTGTTCGGCATCGTTGCGTGCGGGGGAGAAGCCAATGATGCATTGTACTATACCACCTTCGGCTGGCGACTAAAGTCGCGCCTGCGGGGCGTTCCGCCGAGCGTTGGCCGACGCCGGAACTGCCCGCGTAGGCGGTCGGTTGGCCGCAGGCCCTCACGACGCGACTTCAGTCGCCGCCGACTTTGAATCATCCTCATAGCCGTTGATTGCTTACGTAACTTTCGTGTAACTACCAGTGATACAGTAGCCCTGAGCCGTGATTCTCACCGCGCATCTATCGCGCGCACATTGCGCGCTGTCAAAGGAGACACGCTATGACCAATACCCGAAATGATGCGCTCGACCCGACTGATCCCGTCGGCGCGTGGCGCACTATGCGTGACGCAAACCTTGATGCCTGGGCCAAAGGTATGGCCACCATGGTCAATACCGAGTCGTTCTCGAAGGCTCTCGGTATTCAGCTCGACACGATGCTTGCCGCTTCTGCTCCGATGCAGAAAATGGTCTCTCAGTACATGGAATCCTACCTCGCTCAGGCCAGTATGCCCTCGCGTGCCGAGGTTATCAGCCTGGCCCAGCGCATGACAAACATCGAGATGCGCTTGGACGATATGGATGCTCGACTCGACGATATTCTCTTCGCCGTGCGTGCTCTGGCGACGGTTCAGTCACCTACATCGGTTGTTGATGCACCACCTGCAGGCGACGCCACACCCGAGCCTGACGCCACGCCCGAATCAGAAGAAAAGTCGGCCCCGCGCCGTGGCCGTAAGGCAGCCGGTGAGTAGTCGTGAGTTCTCGCCCCTGGCAAGTTACCCGCCCGCGCATATCGAACTCGTAAATGTACGGAGCAACTCATGACTACTGCACCAAACTCGGCCCTCGACCCCGAGGTGTTGACGAAACGCTTTTTTGAGGAGTTTGATCGCCTCACGAAAAGCAGCGACACGTTCTCGAAGCTCGCCGCGAATCGCCTCGATATTCAGATCGGACTGACTCCGAAGACCGTGATCTGGTCACTGAATAAGGCGAAGCTCTACCACTTTACGCCGGTCGTTCCGCCTGAGCAGCGTCACCCGGTGCCGATTTTGCTCATTTTTGCGCTAATTAATCGTCCTGACATTTTTGATCTGCGTCCCGGCAATAGCTTTGTTGAGTATCTGCTCAGCCAGGGCTACGATGTCTATATGCTCGACTGGGGCCGCCCCGGACTTGAGGACGCGCATTATAACTTCGACGATTACGTGCTTGAGTATATGCCCCGCGTCGTCCGGGCAGCACAACGACACAGCGGTAAGCGTGACTTCAGCCTCGTTGGTTGGTGTATCGGCGCGATGATCACCACTCTCTACGCGACGATGCGCCCGGACGATGGCATTCGCAATCTGGTATTGCTTACCGCGCCCCTTGATTTTGCCGACAAGAACGCTGGCCCGTTCAACCGCTGGCTCACCACCGAGTTCTACAATGTTGACGAACTAATCCGTCAGCATGGCAATGTGCCGGGTTCGATGATTGACTACGGCAGCAAAATGCTCAAGCCAGTCGAGAATTTCATTAGTAGCTATTTCAAGCTCTGGGATAATCTCGATAATCCGGCGGTGGTCGAGTCGTACATGGCGATGAACAAGTGGGTCACCGACCTCGTTGATTTTCCCGGTGGCGCTTTCCGCCAGTGGGTGGTTGAGTTCTACCGCGAAAACCGGCTGATGGAGGGTACCCTCAAGCTGCGTGGCGAGAAGGTTGACCTGCGTAATCTCCGCTGTAACTTCCTGAATGTGATCGCCGATAAGGATCACATTGTGCCTACCTGCCAGTCCGTTACGATTATGGACAAGGTCGGCACCCGCGATAAGCTGCTCCTGCATATGCGCGGCGGCCATATCGGTATGATGGTCGGCAGCGGCGCGAATAAGCGGGTGTGGCCGCAGATTGATGGCTGGCTGAAGAAGCGCAGTGTGTGACGGCTATGCGCCGCACCGCATGGGCCATGCGAAGATTCTGATCCTTTGGAGCGAGCGAGACTCGCTCCGAGGGGTTCGCCATTGTCCCCTCATTATTTAATTTCATACTCATAGAGGAGCAACCTGTTATGCGTCTCGTGAACAAAGTTGCGATTATCACTGGTGGGGGACAGGGAATTGGTCGGCAGACCGCCCTTACCTTTGCCCGTGAGGGTGCGCGGGTCGTGGTCGCTGATATTAACATGGGTGCGGCTCAGGCCGTAGCAGCCGAGATCGAGCAGTCGGATGGTCAGGCTCGGGCTGTTTTCCTCGACGCGGGCCGTACCGAGTCGATTGAAGTGGCCATGCGCAGCGCCAACGAGTGGGGCGGTCGCATTGATATTCTGGTAAATAACGCCGGTATTACCCGCGATGCACGCATGCAGAAGATGACCGAGGATCAGTGGGACTCGGTGATCAACGTTAACCTCAAGGGTGTGTGGCTCTGTAGCAAGTATGTGGCACCGTACATGATCGCCCACGGCGGCGGCGCGATCCTTAACGCCGCATCGGTTGTCGCTCTCTACGGCAACTTTGGCCAGAGTAACTATGTAGCAGCGAAGGCTGGCGTGATCGGTTTGACCAAGACGTGGGCGCGCGAACTTGGGCCGAGCGGCATTCGGGTAAACGCGATAGCCCCGGGCTTTATCCAGACCGATATGATCGCCTCGGTGCCCGACAAGGTGATCGAGTCGATGAAGGAGCGCACGCCCATGCGCCGCATTGGCTATGCTGAGGATATTGCCAACGCCTACCTCTTCCTTGCCTCCGATGAGGCCAGCTTTATCACCGGCACGGTGATCTCGGTGGACGGCGGCCTGATGTTCTAGTCCCAAAGGATCTTTGGTACTATGTGGCGGCAAAGCCGCCACATAGTACCAAAGATCTAGGGCGTACCCCCAGGATAGTGCATCAGTTCGTGAAGGGTACCCGCAGTACGACCTCATTTGTCCAGCAGCGCCTTCAGTCTCTGAAGGCGCTGCTTGCGCGTCTTCGCCACACACCCCTCGCCGACTGGCCCTTGATCGAGTTTGCTGTCCCTGAGGCGGCGGCGATCTATATGCTGTCGTTCTTGGGATCTGCCGCCCTTGGCATCCTTCGGCAGATGCTCTTTAATGCCCAGTTTGGCCTGAGCGATGTGGCCAGTGCCTACTATGTGGCCTTTCGCCTCCCCGACACCCTCAATACTCTGGTAAGCGGTGGGGCACTCACGAACGCCCTGGTTCCGGTGCTGCTGGCGGTCTACGCACGTGAGGGTGATGCGGCCTCCCAGCAGATCCTCAATCTCGCGCTGACGGTGCTGCTCGCTGTCGCCGGGCTGCTCAGCCTGATCTGCGGTATCTTTGCCCCCGCTTTTGTGCGCTACCTGCTGGCCCCCGGCCTCGATCCCGCCACTCAGTCTCTTACGGTGGAACTGACTCGGATCATGCTCCTGGAGGTGATGCTGGTGGTGGCCGAGAGTTGTCTGGTGGCCCTGCTGGTCAGCCGTAATCAGTTGCTCCTCCCCGCATTATCCACCGCTATCCACAATCTGGCACTGATCAGCGGAATCGGTGCGGCCATGATCTTCCCGCAGGTAGGTATTTACGGGCCGACGTGTGGGGCCATTCTTGATGCGCTATTTAAACTGGCCTTGCTCGTGCCGGGGTTGCGTGGCCGTGGCTACCGATTTCGTCTGGCCTGGGCACCGCACAACCGTGACCTGCGCACGATGCTGCGTCTGCTGGTGCCAAATGCTCTCTCTAGCGGGGTAAACTACAGCGGGGCGATTGTTGATACTGCCCTGATCACGCTCTGTGGTCAGGCGGCGGCACTTGGAGCCATCCAGAATGCGAACCTGCTAATCGGACTGCCCGTTCGTCTGCTGGGGATCTCGATTGGGCAGGCCGCTCTGCCGCATATGACCACCCTGAGCATTACCAACGACCTCGTAGCAATTCGGCGGGAACTCCATCGCACACTCTTGGTCGCCTGTGGCCTTGCGGTGCTGGCGGCTTTGGCCATTGTGGTGCTGGGCCGTCTGGGAATCCGCATTATTTTAGAGCGCGGTGCCTTTGACTCCGCCGCCGGTGACTTGACCTACCAGATGATCGTGGCCTTCAGCGTTGGCCTGCCCGCCTACGTGGCCACCGAGGTTCTCTCGCGGGCGTTGCTCAGTCGCCTTGATACACGCACCCCGCTGATCACGAACTGCCTTCAACTAGCGGTACGTGTCGTGCTGCTGCTCTCCTTTATCGGCCAGGTTGGCCCGCTGATGGTGCCCCTAGCCTTCGCCGCCAGTTCCATCGGAGAGACGATCATCCTCTATGCGGTGCTGCGCCGTCGTATATCCACCTAATGCATATTTCAGATTGCAGATTTTAGATTGCAGATTTGCCGCAACAGGACGCGGTACATGTACCCAAACTGTCACGCTGGTTTGAAACATACCTGAAACTTAGATCGCCAACTTCACCGCCGGGTCGCCGAGCAATGCGTAGTTGCGGGCATCGTTGCGAGCCATCCAGAGTTGGGCCAGCCGCAGTGGATCGGGTGTGACGCCCCTGTCAATCAATACAAGCTCTTCGGTCAGGGTGAGCGAGCGTGCACCTTGGATCATATTGAACTGGTCGGTGGCGCTGCCTGCAGGCTTGCCTTCCAGCAGTCGCCCGATCACATCCTCGAAGGGCTGAGTCTGAGCTTTCGTACCCTCGTTGCCGAAGGAGTAGGTCCAGGCTCGCTCAACATGGCCCAGTACCGCTAGAGCACCTTTGGTCAGCATGCGTTGCGGCAGTTGGGCGATAAACGGGAAGGGTGCGATCTGTCGGCGCGGCTTGGCCTTATCGAAGATGAACTCGTCATACTGAGGGCAACCGGCCCCGTAGCAGGCGAACAAGAGGGCGATCATTCCCTCCAGGTTTGCGTTGGACATCCCATCCAGATCCTGGCCAGACATCCAGTGTTCGCGCTTGATCTTCCCAAACTCGAAGTCGGCAGTGACCAGGGCACCCTGATGGTGTATGAGAAGGGTGGAATCGTTCAGCGGTAGGCCAATGCCGTGGCTGGCCGTAAAAAGCAGGGCGGGCGGGATGCTGGCGCTCAGCAACTTCTCCAGACTATTGCGGGTGGCATCGTCGCCCAGGCAGATCGTTTGCGTAAAGCCCTGCTCACACGGAACCTTCCCGGTTTTGCTCCACTCAAAGAGGGGAGTGATTAACTCGTTGGCGCTACGCTGGGTAGAATTATCGTCCTCGTGGCGCGTGCCGAAGAAGGCGATCTCTTTGCGCAACCGCGCCGCCGCGTCGGCGCGAGTCTCGGCCTGCACGACACGTTCGGCATAGGTTCGGTAATCATCGAAGCGGTGGCGTCCGTTTTCGTCAGTGAAGGCGACCCGGCCAACACCCCAGAACATGTCCAGTTCGTACTGGAAATTCAGCGGGATGCAGGTATCGTCGGTAGGGTCAGGCGAGCCAGGACGAGAGGCGAGCAGCAGGTAGAAGGGTACGCCGAACGTGGGGTTCACTGGCCCTTGGGCTGTGCCGTGGCGTGAGAGCCACGCACCCACCCGCTCATTGGCGCGCACCAGCAGCACCGGCGGTATTTTGCCCCAGTGGCTTTTGAGGGTCTTTGTGCCGCCGTCGGTATGGCGGCTGAGCCACGCCCCGCAGGTCGTGTCGCCGCTCTGGAAATCGAAATCAATCTGGCTGAAGCCCATCTGCCGCATGCGGTGCTGAATGAGCGGCCAGAGTGACGAGATCACTCTGACATCATCTTGACCGCGCACCACCACTGCCCAGCGCGCCTCCTCAATCTTGTTCTGATTGAAATCGGTGGTAGTGCCTAAATGGGGAGTGTCCTTCTTCGCATTGTAGATCCCCTGCATTTCCTGCGACTCTGGCCCGAGACCCTGGGCCATCCGCGCTGCCGCATCGGCGTCAATCTTTAGCAGAAGGTTGCCGGTGACGCCGTCAATGCCATTGGCGGAAAGTTCATCGGACTCCGCGCTGACATCGGTGCCGATAAAAACCAGCGGAGCCTCGTAGCGACTCTCGACAGTCGTCGTGTTCTGTTTCGCTAGACTGAGTTGCTTATCTAGTTCTTTAATCAACCCATCGTACAGGCGATTGATCTCCGTACCAGCGGGGAACTCGCGGAGGCTGAATTGCTCGGTCAGCTTTTCAACCAGCGTCTTGATCTTTTCAAGCTGTTTCACGTCTTCCAGATCAGCCTTCAATTGAACAATACGCTGCCGGATGAGATCTACCGCTTGTTGGAGCGCACTGTGGACTTCATTGACGTGCTCATGTGGCATGGCTGGTTCCTTGTGTTCAGAGAGTCGCGGCCAACCGATGAAAATAGTCGCCGATACCCGGCTATCGGCTTTCGGCTTCGGCTATCGGCTATTCTCAGGTTAGGCAGAACTCATGACACATGGTTGAGAGCTTCCTGGAGGCTGGCGTAGGTGGGGATCCCGACAAGATCAATATCGAGATCAACAATGGTGTGGGCGGTCTGCGCACGGATACCGACAAGGATCACATGAGCGCCGAGGAGGCGCACCCCCGCAGCGGCGCTCATCAGCACCGCAAGCACCTCGGCATCCACATCGCGCACGCCGCTGAGGTCGAGGATCAGCGTGCGGGCGCGGCGGGCGTAGACATCGGCCAGAACGGTCTGAAGCACACGTTCCGCACGGCGTTTGTCTATCGAGCCGATCAGCGGCAGTAGCAATGTATCACGCCCAATCGGGATACTTGGCGTCGCCAGTTCCTCAATGCGGCGATCCTGGGCCTCGATCATCTCCTGCTGAATATGCAGTCGCTCGGTCTGGGCAGACTGCTCGGCGGCGATGCGCGCTTTGAGCGCGGCGGCCATCTGATCGAAGCCACGGGCGAGTTGGTTGATCTCCGTGCCGCCACTCATACCGACGTGCTGCTCAAGGTCGCCGGCGGCAATGCGCTCAGTGGCGATGGTCATCCGCCGAATCGGCGCGCTGATCAGTTCGGCAATCAGCACGGCGGCACCGGCAGTGAACAGGAGGACAAGCAGTGCAGTGAAGACGGTGCTAGACTGGGCGGCGCTCACGGGAGCCAGCGCATCTTTACTGTTTTGGTAGAGGATCACACCCCAGTTTAGGCTGGGGATCTGGAAAGCATTTGTTATCGGGGCCAGAACGACGAGGCGCGGGAAACCCGCAAACTGGGCGAGGCTATAGGAAGTGTCACGGGCCTGGGCAATCACGTTGGCATCGCTGTCGGACGGCTTCTGGATAACACTACCACCGGGCTCCAAGATCTGATCGCCGATAAGCAGATCAGCCTTGGTCCCCACACCGAAACGGTTCTCCATCATCGGCAGAGTGATCGCGTCAGCGCGGTAGGTGGAGCGCAGGACACCGATAAAATCGCCTTTGTCCTTTGCACGGATGGCGATAGCAATGGTGATGCCAAATGTCCCGCTGCTGCTGTCAAAGGCGGGCGTCCCGACAAAAACCCCCGCGACAGAGGCATACTGCCACCATTCCTCATCGCCCTGATTATAGTCGGTGGTGCGGTTGCTGGCCGCCACCAGGGCACCATACTGGTCGGTAAACATCAACTCAGCAAGATTTTGGTCAATCTTGGTCTGGGCGCGTAGGTCGTCGGCCAATGAGGTATTCAGCACACCGGTAATGAGCGGTGCGCCTGCGCCGGCAGCACTCCAACGTGCATCGCGCTCGTTGATCTGACGTGCGATCTCGGCCTTGTCGGTTGTGCCATAGCTGGCCACCTGACGGTCGGAGGCTGCGTTCAGGGCAAAGCCCACCGCAACTGAGCGCAGCCGCGAGATCTGAGAGTCAATCGTCGAGCCAACGATGCGGGCCTCGGCCTCGGCGCGGGCGCGGAGCAGCATGCCGCTATCGGTGAGGAGTGCGTTACTCACCTGCTGAGATTGGATCACGCTGACGGTAGCTACGGCAGCGGTCGCAATCACCAGAAAGGCAAGGGTTAGTCGGGCGCTGAGCATGTTCCAGATAGCTTTCATGCGCTCAGTATAAACATTTTCCGTATATAGACAAGATTTCAGGTGCCAGGTTTTAGGTTTCAGGCGTAGCGCATCAGGATACCTTGTGTATGCCGAAACTGTAAGGGACGCAGAAATATTTAATTATCCCATGACGAGTGATCTGTCACACAGAGCGCAGCAAAGCGTCCCGGCGGGTGACACGGATGCCGGGACGCTTCGCTGCGCTCTGCGCGACATGACGCTGGGATACTTAAAAAAATCTGCCACCCCTATCGGCTATCGGCTATCGGCTATCGGCTATCGGCTATCGGCTATCGGCTAATTTCACGTGAGGCTCACGGCCCATCGGCTGCTCGTGCGCTGCGTACCATCTTCGCAGAGCACCATCCCGGCGCAGCCCGGTCGTTGCTCAATCCAGTCCATCCCCTCGTTGCCGAGGATAAAGAGCAGTTTTGCCGCCATCTCCGCCTCGCGGGCCGAGGGCGCGACCGCCGTTGCGATCAGCGCGTCTGTCTGTGCGGGCTGGCCGCTGCGCGGGTCAATGATATGGTGACGCCAGACATCGCCCATTTTCCAGCGTCGGTAGTCGCGGCCAGAGGTGGCAACTCCGCCGCTGGCCAGCATCAGCAAGCCAAGGGAAGAATCGGGAAGCAGGGGATTGTCCACTTCCACCGGCCAGGGCGTGCCATCAGCCATAGGGCCATTCACGGCGATGTCCCCGCCGGCGTCAATCAGGGCGGGGCCGTAGGCGAGTAGATGGCGCACCGCCACATCGGCGGCCCAGCCTTTGGCAATCCCGCCCAGATCGAGGTGCAAACCCTTGGGCATACGTATGGCACGCATGCGCGGATCAAGCTCAATCGTCGTCCATGCCGTAGCACTTGGGATATGTGTGGACGCGGCATCCCTCGGCCCTGCGGCGAAATCCTGGGTGTAGCCAGCCGCCTTTACCGCGTCGAGCAGCGTGGGCGTAACAATGCCACCGCTCTGCTGAGCCGCATCAATAGCCGCAATGAGTACGGCCCACAGCACCTCGCTCAGCGGCATCCAAAAACCTGCGTCGGCATTCAGTTGCGAGAGTTCGCTGTCCGTTCGGAAGCGGCTGAGGCACTGCTCCCACTCGGCGAACCAGCCCGGCACCTGCTGTAGCGCGGCGACAATATCATCGCCCTCGCCATCAATCACCGCGAGCATCTGGCAGCCCATTGCGCGAAATTCTAGCCGTTGCATGGTGTACTCCGTAAACAGGGTTTCATGTTTCAGATGCTGGATGTTAGGGAAGACTTAGATGCCGGTCTCATCTGGTGCAGAGGAGGTGGGACGGAAGTGCCTTCATTATGACATGGCTAAGGTGTCTTGTCACCTCGAAAACTCCATCTGCCAAGGCTGATGCAAAATCCTGCCAAGACGACGACGAGCAGTTGGCCAGTGTGTTGGGTGCGCTGCCGCACGCCTCCTTGCCGCAAGCGGCTGACGATCCCGCCCCCGTGAAAGCCGCTTATCGCTTCTTCGATAACGACTACATTCGTGCCGAGGCGATGCTGGTCAGTCACGTCGCGTCCACCCAGCGGCGTATGCAGGCCGTACAGGACACCAGCGTCCTCGATTGGACCACGCATCCGGCGACCACGGGAGGGGGCCGGTCGCCACATCGTCGTCGCGCCACCAAGGGCTGCTGGCCCACACCACGTTGGCAATCAGTCCCGACCGCGTTCCGCTGGGCGTGCTCCCGCAGCAGGTCTGGGCGCGTGACCCGGCGGTGCGCGGGATCGCCAAACTGGGTGGTTTCCAGGGCCGCAAAAGCGATGGACATCCCAGGGTGACCGTCATGTGGAACGGCTTTCAACCGGGTTCCATGCTATACTGGCGGGCGCCAACAGCCGACGGCGGCGGCGCGGATGCCGTATCGCCCACATGAAGGCTGCCATATCGGAGGAAATATGTCGACGCTGATCGAAGAAATTATCGCCCGCGAGGTGCTTGACTCGCGTGGAAACCCGACGGTTGAGGTGGATGTACGGCTGGAGAGCGGGGATATTGGCCGGGCAATTGTGCCCAGCGGTGCCTCCACCGGTGCCCATGAGGCACTGGAACTGCGCGACGGCGATAAGGCTCGCTACGGTGGCAAGGGCACACTCAAGGCGGTCGAGTTTGTCAACAACGATATTGCGGAGGCGCTAGAGGGTCTGGACGCCGCCGACCAGATTGGCATTGATCAGGAACTGATTACGCTCGACGGAACGCCCAATAAGGGCAGGCTCGGCGCTAACGCTATTCTTGGCGTCTCGCTGGCTACCTCAAAGGCCGCCGCCGCTGCCTTCGGCCTGCCGCTCTACCGCTACCTGGGCGGGGTCTTCGCTCATACGCTGCCCGTACCCATGCTGAACATTATGAACGGCGGTCAGCACGCCACCAACTCCACCGACTTCCAGGAGTTTATGGTGATGCCGGTGGGCGCCGAGTCTTTCCGCGAGGGTCTGCGCTGGGGTTCTGAGATCTACCAGAGTCTCAAGAAGGTACTCCATGCTCGTGGTCTGGCTACCACCGTCGGCGATGAGGGCGGCTTCGCCCCGAGCCTGCCCAGCAACGAGGCTCCGCTCCAGGTGATCATGGAGGCGATTGAGAAGGCGGGCTATAAGCCGGGTGAGCAGGTGATGCTGGCCATGGATCCGGCCACCACCGAGATCTACAAGGACGGCAAGTACCACCTTACCCGCGACAACCAGATCCTCAGCAGCGCCGAGATGGTTGACTATTGGGTTGATATTGCCAACCGCTACCCGTTGATTTCGCTGGAGGACGGCCTGGCCGAGGACGACTGGGAGGGCTGGAAGCTTCTGCGCGAGAAGCTCGGTCATAAGGTTCAGTTGGTCGGTGACGATTTCCTGGTCACCAATGTCACCCGCCTCCAGAAGGCGATTGATGCCAATGCCGCGAACTCCATCCTGATCAAGCTCAACCAGATCGGCAGCTTGACCGAGACCCTATCGGCCATCCAGTTGGCCCAACGCCACGGCTGGACTGCCGTGGTTTCGCATCGCTCCGGCGAGAGCGAGGATGTCACCATCGCTGATCTGGTGGTAGCTACCAACGCTGGCCAGATCAAGACCGGCGCCCCGGCCCGCACCGACCGGATTGCCAAGTACAACCAACTCCTGCGCATTGAGGAGGAACTCGGCGGTGCTGCCAAGTACGCCGGTAAGGCCGCCTTCCAGGTGAAGTTCTAGCTGTTCTCTGCACAGAAAGGGGGCCGACGCGAAGCGTCGGCCCCCTTTCTGTGAGATTCTATTGTGCCCAGAGCGGCCAGCGATCCTGGGCCGCGTTGTTCGTGATCTGGCTCACGTTATTCCCGCTCAGATCCATTGTGTAGATCTCGAAGTCGCCGTCGCGGTCGCTGGAGAAGGCCAGCTTTGTGCCATCAGCCGACCAGGTTGGCGAGTCGTCTGTGGCGTTATTTGTGGTCAGTCGCCGCTCGTCCCCACCGTTATCCGCGCTAATCGTGTAGATTTCGTAGTTGCCCTCGCGGTTGCTGCCAAAGGCAATCGTCTTGCCGTCAGGCGACACGCGAGCGAAGCGGTCGTCGCTCTGGTTGTTGGTCAAGTTCACCACATTGAGCAGGCGGGCGTCAACGCTCCAGCTTGCGTCGTTGTTGTAGACAATGTCGGCACGATACACATCGTAGTTGCCCGTGCAGTTGCTCACCCAGTAGATCCGTCGTCCATTCGGCGACCAGGTCGGTGACTCGTTCGCGCAGCCCTCGCCAGTAAGCTGGATGGGGTTATTGCCACTCGCATTCGTAATGAACAGCTCCTGCGCGCCCATCCGGTCACTTACGAAGATGATCTTGGTGCCGTCTGGCGAGTAACTGGGGTTCGCATCGCTGCCGGTGCCGTTCGGCAAGTTGCCTGGGTAGGGGCC
>CAIXLU010000322.1 GCA_903920315.1 uncultured Oscillochloris sp. | reverse complement strand
GTTTGTACGATCTGACCAATGATTGCCGAATACGGACGGCTTCCCTCGTACCATAGCACTCAGAACGTCTTCGCGCAATCTTCCCATTGCCCTTACTCCTGCACCGGCACAATCAGATCCGCAACCCGCATCAGCGGCTGGAGGGCGGCCCAGTAGTATAGCAATCCTACGCAGGTTGTTGAATCCGGGGGGCTAAAGCCAATACTTTTTGAATAAGGAGTCTGCCGCCGCTCAGCCCTCACCCCCCAGCCCCCTCTCCCGCTGCGGCGGGCGAGGGAGGGTATTTCCTTTCAGGACGCGATATACCCCCCTCTCCCGCGTGCGGGAGAGGGGGTATAGCTATGCTATACTCCGAAGAACAACACAAAACCCACTCATTCTGAGGCCAAGCTCCGAGTGGGTTTTGCGATATCTTTTTCGATGGTACGGCGGTGGTGTGCCGAAGGGCCATTCTCGCACCTCGGCAAGCTGAAGTGGACATTCTCCGCATCGTCTTCAGCAGCACGCTGGTGGAAGAGAGTGACGAAGATCGCCCTGGCGTGATCATTGACTACGATTAAGGATGGCACTATCGTGGGGCTGGAGATTCTGGACGCCTCGCAGCGTACCGAGAACCCGCTCGCCGTGGAGGATGCGGTGCTGGCGTTTGGCCGTTCTCTTGCGATACCACAGGGAACACCGGGACACCAACTCCTTGCCTTTGCCGGAGTTATTGATCCCGATGACATCGCAACAATGAGTCAGATGATCGCGCAGGATTGTGAGAGCCGGGGGACTGAAGCCCCCGGCTAGGTTCTACGAAGGCCGCTGAAGCGGCCTGCCCGAGGCCGCTTCAGCGGCCTTCGTAGGTGTAGCCCGCCCGTTTACGGGCCGGGCGCTTGTGTGACAAGGTGACGTTTGCGTCGTTCGTAATTGGCGCTTCATCGCCTGCGCGGCTGAAGCCGCTACTACAACCTGAAACCTGAAACCTGGCCCCTGATACCGTGTCTACCAGCGGAAATTCTCCCATGACCGACTCCCTCCTCCCCACCATCCAGCACTACCTGGACACCGCAGCCCAGCCTAACCGCCTGCGCGATCTGTTTGCCCAGACCCTCTTGTGGGGCCGTCCCCAGGGCGCAGCGCAGCCCCTCGCCGTTGGCTCGCCGGTTAGCCAAACCCTAATGGCGCAGCCGGTGGCGCAGCTTGGCAGCTTGCCCGTCTTCCAGATCACCTGGCCGGATACGAAGCTGCCCACCGTCACCGAGCGCCGTGCGGTCTATCACACGCTGGCGCAGGTTGCGTTGGAGCATCTGCTCTGCTATGTGACGCAGGATGGGCGGCGGCTGGCCTTGGTCTGGGCGCGTGACCAGGGCGGGAAGCGGGTGGAGCTTCGCACGCTGCCCTATGACCAGGGTACCCCGGCGCGGACGACGATTGAGCGCCTGGCCGCGCTGGCCTTCCGCCTTGATGAGTTCGATATGTTTGGCCATATTGCGCCGAACACGGTGATCGCACGGCTGAACGCAGCCTTCGATGTTGAGGCCGTCACGAAGCAGTTCTTCGCCACCTATCGGCAGTGCTTCGATGGGGTGGAGTCCCAGCTTACGGGAATCTCTGATGCCCGTGCGCGGCGGCTCTTCACGCAAAAACTCTTCAACCGGCTGATGTTTATCGTCTTTCTGGAGCGCAAGGGCTGGCTGACCTACCAGGGTCAGCCGACCTACTTGCGGGCGCTGTGGCAGGCGCATCTCAAAGAACGGGTGACGGACGCCAGCGCCAACTTCTACCAGAGTCGCCTCACACTGCTCTTTTTCGCCGGTCTCAACACGCCGCATGAGGTCAATGTGGTGGACATTCAGCACGGCAGCGTGATCGAGGAGCGCATCGGCAGGGTGCCGTATCTCAATGGCGGGCTGTTTGAGGAGGAGGCCGACGACCGCGATCCGGCGATCCAGGTACCCGATGGCGCACTGGAATCGGTGATCACGGAGCTGTTCTATCGCTTTAACTTTACCGTCACCGAGAGTACGCCCTTCGACCTTGAGGTCGCCGTTGACCCGGAGATGTTGGGCAAGGTTTTTGAGGAACTGGTGACGGGTCGCCACGAGAGCGGCAGTTACTACACGCCGCGCCCGATTGTCGCCTTTATGTGCCGCGAGGGACTCAAGGGCTATCTCCAGACGAAACTGCCCACCGAGTCGCCGGAGGTCATCGCCCGTTTTGTGGATGAGCGCGGGGCCAGTGATCTGCGCGACCCCGAGGCGGCGCTGGCGGCGTTGACCCAAGTGCGCGTCTGCGATCCCGCCTGCGGCAGCGGTGCCTACCTGCT
>CAIXLU010000321.1 GCA_903920315.1 uncultured Oscillochloris sp. | reverse complement strand
GAGGAGATCCAGCTCAACCACGCCCTTGAAGAAGCTGGCCTGGAGGTGGTCGAAACCGACCTGGGCGAGTATATCATCCAGCTCGCGGGTGAAACACCTTCGCACATTATCGCGCCTTCCATTCACAAAACCCGCGAACAGGTGAGCGATCTGTTCAACAAGCACCTGGGGATGCCGCCCACCGACGACATCCCAACCATGACTCGGACAGCGCGGGCGGCGCTGCGCCAGCGCTTCCTGAAGGCCGACATGGGCATCAGCGGGGTGAACTTTGGCGTGGCCGATGAGGGTGCGGTGGTGATTGTGGAGAACGAGGGCAACGCTCGGCTTTCCACCAGCGTACCGCGTATCCATGTGGCGATTATGGGCATTGAGCGGATCGTCGCCCGCATGGAGGATCTGGGCGTGATGCTCCAGGTGCTAGCCCGCTCGGCTACCGGACAGAAGCTCAGCGTCTACACGAGCATTATCAGTGGCCCGGCCCGCGCCGGTGAGGATGACGGGCCTGAGGAGTTTCACCTCGTACTGCTCGATAACGGGCGCTCGCAGATTCTTGGCGGCCAGTACGCCGAAGCCCTGATGTGCATCCGTTGCGGAGCCTGTCTGAACGCCTGCCCAGTCTACCAGGCCATCGGCGGCCACGCCTACGGCGGGGTCTACTCCGGCCCCATCGGGGCCATCCTCACCCCGCTGCTCCAGCCCGATCTGCCCGAGGCATACATGCTGCCTCAGGCCAGTTCGCTCTGCGGAGCTTGCCAGGAGGTCTGCCCGGTGCGGATCGCCATCCCCGACCTGCTGCTGCGCCTGCGCGCCGATGGCGTGAAAGCCGGGAAGACCCACCCGGTCGAGAAGGCCGCAATGACTGGCTACGCCGTCACGATGAACCACCCCGCGCTCTACCGCGCTGGCGGGCGACTGGCCCGCCTCGGCTCGCGCATGATCGGGCGCAAGGGCCGCATCCGAAGGCTGCCGCCACCGTTGAGCGGGTGGACGCACGGACGGGATTTTCCGCAGCCGGGGCACACGTCGTTCTCTGAGTGGTGGGAGGAACGGCAACGCACGTAGGGGCGAAGCATCGCCATCGGGTACACGTGGATGTCACACAATAGAACCGTGGGAAGAAACATTATCCCCACGGTTCTATTGTGTGGTATGATAAATCATCATACCCGTGAACTAATGAGCGAATACGAGGTGCCGTATGGCGGTAACAAAGGTTGCAATCACCATTGATAGTAGCCTGCTGGCAGAATTAGACCAACTGGTTGCCCAACATGTGTTTACGAATCGCAGTAAGGCGATTCAGGAAGCCCTTACCGATAAGTTGGCCCGCATGCGACGGCAGCGTTTAGCCCGCGAGAGCGCAAAACTTTCTATTGCGGATGAACAATCAATGGCGGAGGAGAGCTTTCAGCAGGATATGGAGCAATGGCCAGCATATTAAGGGGCGATATTTGGTGGGCGGATCTTGATCCCGTCCGTGGCTACGAACAGGCTGGGACGCGCCCCGTCTTGATTCTTAGCCACGATGTTTTTAATCAGCGATCAGGAACGGTCATTGCGCTTGCCATCACCAGTCAGCAGCCTTCAGCGGGCTATCCACTCACCTACCAGCTTTCCGATGGCACCCTGCCAAAGCCATCGTGGGTCAAAATCAGCCAGGTTCGCACCCTTTCCGTACAACGTCTCAGCAATCGCGCAGGTATGGTCGCACCGGAGACGTTAGAGGAAATAATTGATGGACTCAACGAGATTATTGCTGAGTGAACATCAATACGACGTAGGTATTGCCATCAATGATGAACTCTCCAACATTCCTCCCCGCCCTCCAAACCTTCGCCGCCGATACGACGAGTAAGTTTGTCCAGCATCTCACGGCCAACCCCGAAGATCAGTTCAAGGGGCCGATCAGCGCGGTGGTGAAGGCTGCGGGTATCGCGCTCGGCGAGATGAAGGTTGAGGTGGTGACGGAGATCCAGGTGGCGGAAGTACACGGTCGCCCCGATATGGGGGTGACGGTGGGCGGTTTGCTGGCGGGTTATATTGAGTTGAAGGCTCCGGGTAAGGGCGCGAACCCCGAAAAACTCACGGGCGAGGATAAGGTTCAGTGGGAGAAGTTCAAGAATCTTCCCAACCTGATCTATACGGACGGGAATGAGTGGGCGCTCTACCGCAGCGGTACATTGGTTGGGAAACGTATTCGCCTCGTTGGTGATGTGACGGAGGATGGCGCAAAAGCGGTGAATGCCGAG
>CAIXLU010000320.1 GCA_903920315.1 uncultured Oscillochloris sp. | reverse complement strand
GCGCTACAGCACCAAGCGGGGGGAGTCGTGGGTCGGCTACAAAGTCCATGACCGCGAGACGTGCGACCCGGAACGACCGAACCTGATTACGAACGTACTCACGACGGCGGCGACAATCCAAGATGACACGGTCGTACCTATCATTCACCAGGCGCTGGCGGCGAAGGCGCTCTTGCCCGCAGTGCATCTGGTCGACTGCGGCTATACCGATGCCGAGAATCTGCGCACCAGTCAGACGGAGCATGACGTGCGGATCATTGGCCGCGTCGCCGATGATCCCAGTTGGCAAGCCCGCGCCGGGGAGGGCTTAGCCAAAGCGAACTTCCTTCTCGACTGGGAACGTGAAGTCGCGACCTGTCCGATGGGCAAGGAAAGCTATTCCTGGCTCCCCCATGGTGATGCGAACAAGGGCGATTTCCAGATCCGCTTCCGGCGGGGGGATTGTACACCCTGTGGTTCGCGCGCACAGTGTACAAAAGCGAAGGTGGAACCACGAATCCTCTTTGTGCAGGCACGTGCCGAGCATGAGGCACTGCAAGCGGGCCGAGCCGAGCAAGAAACCCAGGCCTTCCGCGCCGAATACGCGCTCCGTTCAGGGGTCGAGAGCCTGATGTCGCAAGGCATGCGGGCCTTCGAGTTGCGGAAAGCGCGCTACATCGGGTGCGCACGCACGCACCTCCCGCACATCCTGATCGCGGTGGCGATCAATCTCGTCCGGTTCATTGCCTGGGTGCGTGAGCCACAGCGAACGCCGCCCCGCCGTTCAGCCTTTACGCGCCTAGCCACGCTCACATAGGGTTCGCCAGCAGAGTCAATGTTGGGGTTAGGCCTTCCACGGTGGTGAGTGGAGCAGTAGATCGAGAAGACGGAGTCGAGGTAGCTGTACCCCCTACGAGGAGTGGCCGCGAGATAAACGGCAGATGTACCGTGTTGGTCTGCCCGGGCACGACGACCGAAGGTGTGACGGTGGTCGCCCTCGTAGCCGTGGCCGCTATCGTGGCTGTGGCCGAAACAATCGCGGTGCTTATGGGTGTGATCGTGGCACTGCCTGAGATCGTCAGCACCCCCGCCGAAACTGTCGTACTATCTCGAACCAGCA
Source organism: uncultured Oscillochloris sp. (assembly GCA_903920315.1). GTDB lineage: Bacteria > Chloroflexota > Chloroflexia > Chloroflexales > Chloroflexaceae > Oscillochloris. Next base: position 5,025 of record CAIXLU010000320.1, on the reverse strand, counting down.
GGTAGCTGTAGATCTCGTCCTCCGGTGCCATCCACAATTCGTTCGTCCCCCTAGAGCCATAATGCGTGTCAGCGTAGTTTAGCACTGGACCAAGGGTCGCCTCATGATTGCCGTGTGTGAGCGTATTAAACCAATAGTGCCGACCCGGCCCCGCATTAGCCGACATCCAATCAAACACCTGCGTCGCCGTGGTGTCTGACTCGATCATCGTGTCGCGCCCAATCGTGAAGTCTGCCGACGTAAAGCCCGTAGCCGTTTGTCCCCCCGCCATGTAGTCTCCCCCATCAATGTTCATGAGCGATGGCGACCCCGACCCCAACTCGTCCACCAGCAGTGTTGTCGGCCCATTGCGCAACCCGCGAAAGATCGGATCGTAGACCGTATCGAAGCAGGGTGCGGCAAACGAGATCACTACGTGGTCGGGGTGTGCGCTTGCGTTCACAGCCTGCTGCACCACCGCGAGTCCATCGGTAACCTCAGCCGCCGTTTGGTCGCTGTAGCAGGCATGTGACCACGTATGATCGCCGATGTTCCAGCCCTGGTTGATCAGCGTCACAAGTCCAGGCTGATCAATGATCCACCCCGGTTCCTGTCGTGTCGGCGAGACATCCTTCCCAATCACAAACAATGAGGCACGCCAGCCTTTGGCCGTAATCAGATCAATCTGATTTTGGAGGTTGACGTTATCGTCCATCCCGTGTGACCACGCCCAAGCCTTATTGTCTTTTAGCGGTGCCTTCTGCACGATCATATTCGTAGGCACCTGAGCAGAATTAAACAAGATCACAACCTGCCCGGTTTGACTGCTAGAGAAGACTACGTCGCCAGTTGTTAGGTTATACGTACTCGATATAACCGGAGAACCGTTGATCGTCACTAAAGGGCTACTTACCGCCCCCACGTGAGCAATGTAGGTCATATCGTTGTAGAACAGAGCAGGGAGCGTGCTACGGCTGATGTGAAAGGTGTAGTTGTAGGAGATGACACTCTGGGCGGAAGTTGGTGATCGTACACCGCAAGCGACAAGAACGATGACGATGATGAAAACTGATAGCCCGTTACGAATAATATACATGGTGGTATCAATTCCTGTGAAGTAATGAATATAACGTACATACATTATAAATTATAGATTTTAAAAGTAAATACGGAAAAGTACATATTGCATAAAAAATAATCAACACCCTCGTCTTTGGGGTGGGCGTTGCCGCATAGGCGTAAACTTAAGCCCCTGAACCACGCATGAAGGCGTGGCTGCAATCTCTGGTCAGGGACTCGCGCCTCGCCCTCAGCCTCGCCCTCATATCGGTAGATCTGAACTGAAGGTTCACGAGCGCTGAGGCTTGAGAATGCCCTAGCGATTCCAGGGACGCATGTCAGATCTGCTACCGCATTACGATGGCTCAAGACCCTGCCTGTTGGTGTGGGCTGAAGCGAAAAAATGTGGGGCAAGGGAGGATTTTCTTCCCTTGCCCCACATTTTTTGTAAGAATCTCCCCCTGTGCTACACACCCGTGGCTACGGGCGGATGGGGCTTGCCGCCAAGCGCCAGTGGAATCGTTGGCTGGTGTGGGCGGGGGCGGGCACCGCGCCGCTGGAACTGCGCCGCCTGGTGCATAAACGCCTCCAGGCGCGTGCGGATATTCGTCCCCCCCTGGGAGTCGAAGACCACATCCAGCCAGGGTACCCCGCCGACCATGTGGCGCACCTCGCTGCCCATCGCAGCCGAGATGATGGAGCCAAGGCACAGGAACGGGAACAACTGCAAGACCGCGCTGGCGCCGTGCTCGACCATATTCAGCGCCTCGGCCCAGTCCACGCCCCCATTCGAGATCTCGGGTTCGTAGTAGGGCTTGGCGTAATCGCGCAGCACCTCGTTGGGGGGGGCATAGATCTGCCGGTCGGTGAGCAGGTGCTTGACCGGATCAATCACCCGATGCTCGATCTCCCGCAGGTGGGTATTAGCAGCGAGTACCTGCTGATAGGCCGCCTCGTCCTGGAGCGCTCGGGCGCGCTCCAGGATGCCCAGATGCAGGCCGTAGAACATCTTGTAGTAGCGGTTGACCTCCACCTCGCCGCCCAGCCGCTCCATCTGACGCACCAGATCAAGGTTGAGGTAGGAGTTATAGAGCAGATACTCGCCCACCAGCACGATCCGGGGGCGGCGCTGGCTGCGATCCTGCGGGATGGCCGCAAACTCGCTCGCGCTCACCCCCAGCGCGGCGATGATCGCATCAATTGACCCGCGTTCCGTCGCGGCGACCACGCGGGGCAGCGCGCGCTGGTAGGTCGCGTCGGCCGCGCCTGGCGTAAGCTCGTAGGGGCGAATGATCTGCTGGAGCTGGATCAGCATGTCTACTGCGACGATGCCTGCCCACGATAGATCGCCGATCAGCGCGTGGGTTTCGCCCAGTCCCTCGAAATTATTCGCGGCGACAGGGGTCAGGATCTTCACTGCGCCTAGCCCGTGTTCCCGGAGAATCTCGCGATGGCGTGCGCCGAAGTTGACGGCGACGCACTTCGTCGTCAGGTCGGGCACATACAGCGCCGCCCGCGCCGGGTCAAAGCTCGGCTGGCGCGACCCAAGGAAGAGGTCGCCCAGCGTAATGACGAAGGAGAGGCACTCGTAGCCCCGGCCGACCTGCATGCCGAGCGCGAGCGACTCGCGGGAGGTCAGCGGCAGTGCCACGGCGTCCTGGCCGTAGGCGCGGTAGGCCGCCGCCGTCGCCTGGAAGTGGTCGCTGATGCCGGGAAAGTAGATCGTCCGCAGATGATCGTTCGTCACCGTGGTCATGCCAGCACTCCTTTGGTAAGATTCAGGCTGTCCAGGAAGGCTTCGCAGCGGGTGATCAGGCCCGCATCCGCCGCATGCTCATCCAGCTCAAGCTCCAGGAAGGGCTTCTCGCCCAAGATCTGACGGAAGAATCCCGAGAAGAAGGCATCTGGATTACAACAGAAGTTCGTAATATAGATCGCGTTCAGACGCGGGTCGTCGCGGATGATCAGCCCGGAGGCGATCACCGCCGCGCCGCTTGGCGCGCAGATGTTGGGGTAGTGGTGAGCAATATTGATTCGATCAAGCGGGAGGAAGTCAAACGGGATGGGCAGCACCCCCAGCTTGCGTAGCTTGTAGGGCAGATCCTGGCAGAGTTCCAGGTCGGCGATGTTGTACGAGCGTCCGACGAGCACGACCGCAGGCTGGCTCTCGTCGAGGTCGGCCAGCACCTCCGCGCCACGCCGACGGATTGCGGCGTAGAATTCCTGATGGGCCGCGATCGCTGCGGCGTCGGCAGCGGCGATACCCTCGGGCGCGATGCCGATCTGGGTGCTAGCCCACGCAGCTCACGCAGCCGCGTTGGCTCGTCGCGCATATGCAGCGAGGTGACGATCAGCGGGGTCTTGATCGTCCGGGACATGTGGGTTCGCACCAGATAGGGCGCGGCGGCGATGAAGGTGCAGGTGTGGCTCTCGCGCTGACCGAGCGTGGCTTCCTCGCGGTCAATCAGGCTGGGCAGCAGGATCACATCAACGCCTTTGGCCTCCAGATCCAGGGCGTGCCCGTAGAGCAACTTGGCCGGGAGGCACGACTCAACTGCGGCATGCTCCAGGGTTGCCCGCACGATCTGGGGGTTGGTCGGCTCCGAGAGGACGATCTCGACATCAAGGGCCGCGAAGAAGGTACGCCAGTAGGCGAAGAAGTCGAAGGTGGTCAGCGCACGGGGGATTCCGACGCGCCGCCGCCCGTTGCGCGGCCCGGTCGGCGGCGTATAGTCGCCCAGGAGCAGGGCCGCGCGCTCGGCGAGCAGGTCGGGGATCTGGTTGATCTGGCTGGTTTGATGAGGGCGCTTCCCGACCTCCTCAAAGATATCGCAGCGGGCACCGTAGAAGATCGGCGCTTCGCCCACAATCATGATCTTGTTCACCTCACACAGGTTCGGGCAGGCCCGGCACTCGAAGGTGGTCGTTTCGTACTCGCGTGCACTCAGGTCGAAGCCCTTGAAGCGGGTCGCGACCTGCTCGCCGGCGCGCCGCCGCTCGTCCAGGGCTTCGTGGGCCAGCAAGGCCACGCCGATCGCCCCGGTGACATCGTGATGCGGCGGCACGATCACCGGGCGATCAAGCAGAGTCTGAAAGGCCGCAACCACGCTCTGGTTCCAGGCCACGCCACCTTGAAAGAAGATTTTCTTGCCGATCGGGCGGTTGTTGACGACCCGGTGCAGGTAGTTCTCGGCGATGGCATAGGCCAGCCCGGCGGTCAGTTGATCGAGGTCGGCCCCCTGCTGCTGGTGATGAATGACGTCCGACTCCATAAACACCGTGCAGCGCTCGCCAAGGCCGGTTGGGTGCGCGGCCCCAAGCGCCAACGGGCTAAACTCCGTCGTCACGTCGAGATTCAGACGCTCGGCCTGCTCCTCAAGGAAGGAGCCGGTGCCCGCCGCGCAGGCGTTGTTCATGGTGAAGTCCACCACTGTCCCGTGGCTCACGCGGACATACTTGCTATCCTGGCCGCCGATCTCAAAAATCGTATCCACGCTCGGGTCAACGGCGACTGCCGCACGTACCTGCGCGGTGATCTCGTTGCGCACGACGTCGCCCCCGACATAGTCGGCGGTCAGGTAGCGCCCCGAACCCGTCGTGCCAACCCCCTGCACCGCCACGCGGTCGCCCACCTCGACCGATAGCTCGTGCAGGCCGCGCCGCACCGCCTCAAGTGGCTGGCCCGCCGTGGCGAGGTAGCGCCGGGCGACCACCTGGCCCTGCTCGTCAATCAGCGCTAGGTTGGTGCTGATCGAACCCACATCAATACCGAGATAGACGGGGAGGGCAGCCCTCACCCCAGCCCTCTCCCAGGGGGAGAGGGAGTCCGATCTCCCCTCTCCCCCTCATATCTTTACCCACATCTCTGCGGGCGTGGAAGGTGCTACCATAGGGGAAGGGCTGGCGGTGAGCAGGACGGGTAACAATGCGAAAGGAAGGGTGTCATGACGGCGAATGCGACGTGGGCGGAAGCGGAGTTTGGGGATG
>CAIXLU010000319.1 GCA_903920315.1 uncultured Oscillochloris sp. | reverse complement strand
GCCAGTAGTCGCCGCCCGAGATAAAGTACCGCAACGCGGAGCCATCTGGCTCCGCGTTGCGGTTGTCTCCCCAGATTGCCGCCGCAGAGTTGTTGCAACGTCACGCGCCCGGCCCGTAAACGGGCGGGCTTATCAATGGCGAAGGCCACGGAAGCGGCATCATGCAGGCCGCTTCAGCGGCCTTCGCCGTTCATAGCCGAGGCGTTTACGCCCACGGCACGGGCGATCTGCGGATTTTGCACTAGCCCAGACCTCCGCCGAGTGTAGCTTGCTTGCCCATCCCCGTTCATGTACCATGAGCCTGATCTGTTTCCTGAACCCTCCGCTCGTCCGGCAACGAGGTTTTGCCCCCGAAGCACACAAAAGACACTTCCGTGTCTTTCCGTGTCTTTCTATGGCCACCCACTCCAGGAATATGCGATGCCCGACTACGATGCCGTTGATCTCGAACTCACCATCCGTCCGTTGGGCCATTCCTACGTTGCCGATGTCCGCATGGAGCAGCCAGGAAACCAAGCGGTCAGCGTCCCCGCCACGGACGTCCCTGTGGCCCTCGATCCCACCGCGCTCCTGGCGCTTTCCCTCAACCCCACCGCTTACGGGCGTGCCCTCACCGCCCAGCTCTTCGCCGCCCAGCGGCTCCGTGATGCGTGGCGTGACGCACGGCGGGTCGCCGATGGCGCGGCCCTCTCGCTGCGCCTGCGCCTGTGCCTCGCCGCGACCATTGGCGACATCCACGCCCTGCGCTGGGAGACCCTGCGCGATCCGCTGACCGATACACCGCTGGCGACCGATGCCCGCCTCCGCCTCGTGCGCTCCCTTGACAGCCCCGATACCCGCCCGATCACGTTAGGCCCAAAGCCCGCCCTGAGCGCCGTGTTCGTCATCGCGAACCCGAGCGACCTGGGTCGCTACGAGATGGCTGAGATTGATGTGGAGGGCGAGGTGGGCCGCGTGCGGAAGGCCATCGGCGACATTGCGCTCACAGTCGTTGGTGACGTGCGCCGAGCTACCCTGAGTGCGATCCAGGATGCCCTCCGCACGCAGCCGACCATTCTCTGTCTGATGTGCCACGGCCAGCATACCGGCGACGATACGAACCTTTGGTTGGAGAACAACGAGGGGACGACCGCGCATGTCACAGGCAGCGTCCTTACGCAGATGCTTTCCCAGAGTGACCGACCGCCCCTCCTCGTTATCCTCGTCGCCTGCGAGGGCGGAGGGGCCAGTCATCACGATGGCCCCTTGGCCGCTCTTGGCCCGCGCCTCGCCCTGGCCGGTGTCGGTGCGGTGCTGGCGATGCAGGACAAAGTCTCGATGGGCGCGGCGAAACGGTTGCTGCCGGTTCTCTTTGAGGAGGTAATCCGCGACGGGTGCATTGACCGGGCGGTGTCCCTCGCCCGTGCTGCCTTGGGCACCGGCACCGAGTGGTGGGTGCCCGCGCTGTGGCTGAGGACGAAGGATGGGCGGCTGTGGGCCGAAGATGCCCCTCCGACGAGCGGGGCCACTGGCGGTATCCACATCGGTGGCAACGTGGGCACCGTGCAGGTGATCACGGTGAGCGGGGGACAGGTGGGCAACATTATTGGTAGCCAACATCATCACGGCACGCCGCCCGCCTCAACCCCCGCCACCGGGCGCACGGAGACCATCGCCACCCAGCGGAAGCGTCTGGAACGCTATCGGGCTACCCTGGCTCACTACATTGATCAGATCGCGATTATCGGCACCGCCAATGCCCGCCCCGAGGTCACAGCGGGCATCCGCGAGGCACGGATCGGTATCGCACGGGTGAAGGCGGCGCTAATTACGTTGGGAGAGCCTGCCGAAGATGAACTGGACGATACCGAATGAGCATTACGCAAACCCTTTCTGCCGCCCTGCCCACCGAACAGCGTGCCTACGCGGGTGATCTCGCCGCACTTCTGGACGATCTTGCTGCTGGTATGTCTCCCGCCGAGGTCGCACGTCGCCTTGCCGCGCAACCTCTGCTTCGTGTTGCTCTCGCGTCTCTCGTGGGCCAGCACCTTGACCTTGCTGGACGCCCGTTGCACATCGCCGGGAACGTCGGCACCCTCCAGCAGATCACCATCTCCGGCGGCTACGTTGATCGGATCGTCGGGGCATCGATCACGATCCAGCTTCCGCCTGCACCACGGCAGATTGACCTCGTTGCCGCCCAGGAATTGCTTGCGGCCCTGCCCCTCAACACCATCCCGCCTCTCGCACCGCTCCCAGCGTTACAGCGGATGCCGTTCAGCCGCAACCCGCTCTTCGTCGGTCGCGAGGCCGACTTGCACGCCTTGGCGCGAACAGTGAGGGGCGAGGGCAGCGCCGCCGCCATCGGTCAGGCTGCGGCGGCCACGGGTTTAGGTGGCATTGGGAAGACCAATTTGGCAACAGAGTTTGTGCATCGCTACAGTCAGTTCTTCGCCGGAGGCGTCTTCTGGATGAGCTTCGCCGACCCCGCCGGTGTACCCGGCGAGATCGCCGCCTGTGGCGCGGCACTGGACATCCCCGGCTTTGCGGATCTCAAGCTCAACGAGCAGGTGCAACGGGTACAGGTTGCGTGGCAGCAGCCTCTCCCCCGCTTGCTCATCTTCGATAACTGCGACGATGCGAACCCCGGACAGGCCGAGTCGCTCATTCAGCAGTGGAAGCCAACGACCGGCGGATGCCGGGTGCTGATCACCAGCCGACGCGGGAGTTGGAGTAAGAGCCTGGGTATCACCGCCCAGCCCCTGGGTCTCCTCAGCCGAACCGAGAGCATCGCCCTGCTGCGCAAGCATCGCCCTGACCTGACGGAAGACGACCCGAACCTCGATGCCATCGCCGCTGAAGTGGGCGACCTCCCATTGGCGTTACACCTGGCCGGGAGTTTCCTAGAAACCTACCGCGACAGTCCAACCTTCGGCGATCCCGCCGATTTCCTGGTCGAGCTACGTGATCAGCGCCTCCTTAACCACGATGCGCTGAAGGGCATTGATGTCACGCCCTCTTCGACGAATCACGACCTGCATGTCGCCCGCACTTTCGCGCTGAGCTACAACCGCCTCGATGCCAGCGACCCGGTGGACGCACTGGCACTTCGGCTGCTGGCACGAGCGGCATGCCTTGCCCCCGGCGAACCGATCCCCCGTGACCTGCTACTGGCGACGTTGGAGATCGCCGAGGATGACCGACAGACATTGCGCCAGTCCGAGAAAGGCGTGTTGCGATTGGTGTCGCTGGGCTTGCTGGATACGAATGCCAATAGTGCGCTCGTCCTGCACCGACTGCTTCATGTCTTCGTGTGTGCAATCGCGGATGACCCAGAGGCGCTGGGCGAGGTCGAGCAGGTACTGATCAGCGCCTCGTATCAGCAGAATATGACGGGTTATCCCAGCGCGATGCAGCCCATCGTCGCGCATCTCCGCGATGCTGCCGACCGAACCGCCGGGCGCAATGACGAGCGTGCGGCCACGCTGTGTAGCAACGTGGCCTACCACTTGAAGACGGTGGGGGACTACCCGGCGGCCCGCCCGCTGTTTGAACGGGCGCTCGCCATCAACGAACAGGCGCTCGGCCCGATCCATCCCTCTTCCGCCACCAGCCTGAACAACCTGGCCGAGCTGTTGCGGGCGGTGGGAGACTACGCGGCGGCGCGCCCGCTGTATGAACGGGCGCTCGCCATCAACGAACAGGCGCTCGGCCCGATCCATCCCGATACCGCCCAAATCCTGAACAACTTGGCCACACTGTTCTCTTCGGTGGGGGACTATGCGGCGGCCCGCCCGTTGTATGAACGGTCGCTCGCCATCAAAGAACAGGCGCTCGGCCCGATCCATCCCGATACCGCTCTAAGTCTGAACAACCTGGCCACACTGTTCTCTTTGATGGGGGACTACGCGGCGGCGCGTCCGCTGTATGAAAGGGCGCTCGCCACTACGGAACAGGCACTCGGCCCGAACCATCCCTCCACCGCCCAAAGCCTAAACAACCTGGCTGAGTTGTTTCGTGCGGTGGGGGACTACGCGGCGGCTCGCCCGCTGAGTGAACGGACGCTCTCCATTTATGAACAGGTTCTCGGCCCGAGCCATCCCTCCACTGCCACCAGCCTGAGCAACTTAGCCGAGCTGTTTCGTGCGGTGGGAGACTACGCGGCGGCTCGCCTACTGAGTGAACGGGCGCTCGCCATCCGCGAACAGACGCTCGGCCCAAGCCATCCCTCCACCGCCCAAAGCTTGAATAACATGGCCACTCTGTTATCATCGGTGGGGGACTACGCAGCGGCGCGCCCGTTGTGTGAACGAGCTCTCGCCATTTGTGAACGGGCGCTCGGCCCGAGCCATCCCGATACCGCCACCAGCCTGAACAACTTGGCTGCACTGTTATCATCGGTGGGGGACTACGCGGCGGCGCGCCCGCTGTATGAACGGGCGCTCGCTATTTATGAACAGGCGCTCGGCCCGAGCCATCCCTCCACCGCCCAAAGCCTAAACAACCTGGCGGTCAACTGCTACGATCAGGGCGAGATTGTCGTGGCAGCCGATCTGATGCGACGTGCGCTCGCCATTTACGAGGATCGGCTTGGTGCTAATCATCCTGACACGCAGGGATCACGGCAGGATCTGGAAGCTATTGAGGAACGACTGGCAGAGAACGGAGGATGATCCGCATGAAGTCATCACAGATTTTGCAAAACCTGGGCACCTTCGAGGAGCGACTGGCGGGGAGTGAAGGACTGTCCTCCGTTGAGCCGGTGATGGCAGACGGATCGCGCAACCAAATCGACGACCCCCATGAGTGGAATTCAGATCAGCAGGTTGTGATGTTTTTTTATGTCTGCTATGATAGACATACCCTCGCTCCGTCGTTTCTAGATCTGTGAGCCTATGGATCGCACAAAGCTAACCGTAGCGTTGAAGGGCTACCTCCCGCCTGAGCACCATGCTGAGGTAGAGCCGTTTGCCGCTATCCTTTATGACCTTCGCCATAAGCTGATATCTAGTGATGTGGCTCAGCAGCGCCTCGCAGACCCAGCGTTCGCCGGTATCCTCGCCTCATTTGCGACGTGTACGCTCGCGCTTCCCGAGGGACACTCTCTTGAGGCTGGTACGACAATCCTCGGCGATGCTAGCGTTGTCCAGCAGCTTCGCCTCAGCGGTGGACTTATAGCTGGTGATGTGGTCGGTGAGCAGTTCAACCTTGTACTGCATATCGTCCGACCGGTAGAAGCATTTGATATTGAGCGACAGCGCCGTTTCCTGGAGCAGTGGATCGACCGTGCGCTCATGGCCGACGATCTCGCGTACGTTGTCGACGCACGCAAGATTGTGGTGATCGTCACGGCTTGCCCATCGTGGGATCGCGTCGTGACACGAGATCTGCCATACGATCTCAACAGGTTGCTTGAGGCACTGCATCCGCTTGATGGTACTACTGAGTCTTGGCAAAACCTTTGTGACTATATAGATCAGGAGCTACCACAAGGGAAAATTACGCGACGTCTCGTATTCGCCCTCATCCGCGACGCGCAGGCGCTGCGCCTCCGCTCTCTCGATATACCCTTGCTCTATGGGAGGTATCGCCCGCCGGGGGCGCTCTGGGAGAAGCGAGGACAAGACGTTGCCTCGCTTACCCATCTCATCCGCACACTCGCCGAGGCTGACCCTGTCGAAAAGCGCCACGCGCTCGTGGATCTCGCTTGGTGGCTCGCCGATAGAGGGGTGCATGAACATAGCCCTCTCGACGTGGTGCAGACCATTCGCGACTGGACCTGCACTACCGCGTCTGCTCTTGATGTAGATCTGCCCGCCCACAATTTGCTCCCTTCACATCGCGAGCAGCGCCTGCAGCTGCGCCTCGCGCCAGTGCCGACGGGTGCCACAAGCCGACCGAGCTACTACCTCGATGCGTGGCTGCGCACAGGTGATCGCTGGATTCCTGTGTGTAACCACCAAGCAGTCAGCCTCGATACGCTCGAAGAGGCGCTCACCACACTGCTTCGTAATCTCGGTCCGCGCTTTAGGCGTACCCCCGATTCCATTATTGAGTTGTTCCTCCCCCATAGTCTGCTACTACTCGATATCGATCGATGGCCGCTCGGCGGGCGCATCCGGGCACCCCTCGGACTGAGTTATCGCGTGATCGTCCGCTCATTCGAACGTTCGGATACGAGCGGGTGGGATCTGTGGGAGCAATGGCGTCGCAAGTGGCGCTTGATCCCCCATATCCAGGGTGAGGGCGACATCATCTGGGTCTCTGATCCAGACGCGATCCCATCGCTCATAAAGTTCTATGGGCAGTTGACAGACAACGCGTGTATGGGCGTTGTGCAAACCTGGATGCCTGACCACAGCGCCTCTATCACCCTATCTTTTGAGAGGATCGTTGACCATATGGTGGAGGCAGGGATCGTCACTGCACTCTTTGTTCGCCCTTGCAAGCACGCGCCCGCCGACGCTCGTGCCTGCCTGGAACCCCTGCTGGCGAACCATCCTACTCGACAGTTTGTGGATGTTGTGCAGGCCCGTCGCCGACAGGCGGGCGATGACCTTGCTCATATCGGCGCACACCTGACGATAATGTGGGATCCGCCGGAGTTGCTCCCCCCTGATGTACAAGATATCTTTGAAGAGTCTGAGGTTGCCTGATGACTACAACCTGGGGTGTGTTCACTGGCGCATCTGAGCCGCACGATGGTATTGCGACCTTACCTCCACCGCCCCCGTGGCGGGCGGCACCCCACCGTGCGGGCGAGGCCGCAGTCAATGGGGCGGATAGCCAACCGGGTGCTACCTACCGGGCCAGCCCGCCAGAGATCGAAGCCGTCAACGCTGCGCTGTACCTACGCCGCCCGCTCCTGGTCACAGGGTCGCCTGGGGTGGGCAAGTCCTCGCTCGCCGATGCGGTGGCTCGCGAGCTAAAGCTCGGCCCAGTGTTGCGCTGGCCAATCACCACGCGCTCGACCCTCCAGGATGGCCTCTACGCCTATGACGCGCTCGGTCGGCTCCAGGACATTAATATCCAGAAGCTGACCGGCGATGGGAGCCTGAACCTCAGCACGATCGGCAGCTACATCCGACTCGGCCCACTAGGCACGGCGCTGCTCCCATTCTCGAATCCGCGCGTGCTGCTGATCGACGAGATCGACAAGAGCGACATTGATCTGCCCAACGATCTGCTCCACGTTTTCGAGGAGGGCCAGTTCACCATCCCCGAACTCGCACGTATTGCTGGGAAGCAGCCTGATATCGAGGTGTTCACCTGGGACTCGCAGCTCGCGACGATCCCGCAGGGCCATGTCATTCGTGACGCCTTCCCGCTGGTTATCCTGACCAGCAACGGTGAGCGCGAGTTCCCTGCCGCGTTCTTGCGGCGCTGTCTGCGGTTGACCATCAGCCAACCGGAGCGCGTACAGTTAGAGGAAATCGTCGCTGCCCACCTCAAAACCTGGATCTCAGAAGACCTACGCCCCACGGTTGACGCACTGATTACCGCGTTTTTGAAGCGGCGCAAGCAGGCTAGTGGCGACCTAGCAACTGACCAGTTGCTCAATGCGATCTACCTATCCAGCCAGCAGGTTGGAGTGCAGACGCGCACCGAGTTATTGGACATGATTATGCAATCGCTCGTGAACTGAACTCTATGACCCACATGCGACTGTTTGCCGCCCTCGCTGGAGAGAAACTCGACCTCTCTCCGGAGTTGATCGCCGATAGCCTCTGGCTTGCGGCGCACATGATGCAGCGTGCTATGCCAAAGCAGCTAGATACGCCTCTCCCGCCAGGGCCAACGCCCCGCCCGCCAGGGCCAACGTCCCGCCCGCCAGCGTCGTCGTCGGATTCATTCACGCAGCAGTCGGAGCCAACCAGTACGAGCAGGTCTCTGCCGACGCATTACGCAGTGCAGCCTGCCGTGGATGTTGCCGCAGCACCACCGACAGGCACAGGTGCTACCGCTACCCCACTACAGATATCCAGCGGCCCAGCCCTTCCAGGCAAACTCGCGATCTCCCGTGCCCTGCGACCGTTGATGCGGCGGGTACCCTCGCGGACGCTACGCATTATCGATGAGGGAGCCACCGCCGCACAGATCGCAGACACAGATCTCTGGGTACCGGTGCTGCGCCCCCGACCCGAGCGGTGGCTTGACCTGTCGTTGGTGATCGCCCAGACACCCTCGCTGCGTATCTGGCAGCAGACGATCACTGAGCTGGAACAGCTCCTTGCGCGCATGGGCGCGTTTCGCCGCATCCGTATCTGGTCGCTCGTCAGTGACCAGAATGGAGGGCTCCATCTGCACCCGCGCCACGCAGGCGCGCAGATGCGCAGCGTCGACCCGAAAATGCTCCGCGCCCCTGACGGACGCCAGCTTGTGCTGCTACTCACCGACGGCAGCGGGCCAGCATGGCGCACTGGGAGGATGATCTCCCATCTGCACTCCTGGAGTGGATATCAGGTGGTTGCGGTTCTCAATATGCTACCTGACTGGATCTGGAGACGCACCTCGCTGGGCTTCTTCATATCAGGTGCGGTGACCAACAGTACTCCCGGTGCGCCGACTCGCGCCTATCGCAGCACGTCTCAAGAGGAATCACAGCAGCGTGACTCCTCATCAAGCTGGAACCTCCCAGTCATCACGCTTGATCACGAGGTGCTGCAACGCTGGGCTGGGGTGGTCTCTGGACAGGGTGCTGTCACTGCGTCGGCGCTGCGTGTCCACGAGCGGCCCCTGCCTAGAGCGACTCGGCTGCAAGCACAGCCGGAGCAGCGCGTCGATCGCTTTCTCGCGATCGCGTCGGAGGAAGCTACATCGCTCGCGGCCCTGCTCTCTGTCCTGCCAGTGACGCTCCCGATTGTCCGGCTGGTACAAAATACGTTCTCCGCTCATGCCCAACAGACCCACCTCGCCGAGGTATTTCTCAGCGGTCTGTTTGAACCGCAAAGCCTACAGGAAGATAGCCTGCATAACGAAGCGGAGGTGCGGTTTGAGTTTCTCCCAGGGATACGGGAGCAGCTTAAGGTCGCAGCACCTATCCCTGAACGTCTCCGGATGCTGCGGCGCGTGGGTGCCTATCTGGCTAGGCATCACGGTCTCAGCCAGCAGAATTTCCTGGCCTGGGCGCGGCCAGCGGATATCTCATCTCATCAGGATCTGATCACTTTTGCACGCCTAGCGGCCAGTGAGTTACGCGGTTTGGGCAGCGTATATGCGCAGTTCACAGATCGTGTCGAAGTGCCTGAAGGGCTGCTCGATGACAGTGAGATCCCTGAATCATCTGGCGAGATCGCGGTACCCGGCGATGCAGAGCCGGTTCCGCCACTCAACGTGGCCGCTGGTGGCGGTATGGGTGAGGCAGTGGACACCATCCAGTTCTTCTTCGGCGGTCAGCCCAGCGAGGATGTCGCGGCCCTTCTGGCAGACTACCTCGGCAGATTGGCTGAGGAATGCCAGCGACTACGCCTTCAGCGCATTGTGGGCCAGCGTCAGACCGGCGGTGATTGGACGGCTGTGCCGAACCTACGCCTACAGGAAGTCTACATTAGCCTGACTACCGACGGCCCGCCGATGGTCAGGTTGAGCACCCGCACGAATGCCGGACGGATACGACAGTTTCTCCAGCGCCTCGCTCAAGCCGGACGCACCCCCGACGATGTCTCACCCGAGCGCGTGATCACGGTCGCCTTCCCCGGCCTGAACGAACCGAGCGGTGCGGGCGCAGCAGGTGAGGAACGGATGCGGCGCACGACCATCGCACCGATGGGACTCGATCAGGTGGCCGATGAGACCGCGCTGATACTGGAACTGCGACGCCCCGAACTGGCGGTGGAGGCCATCGCGCAGCAACGGAGGCTGGTGCTGCTGGGGGAGCCGGGTTCGGGCAAGAGTACGGTGCTGCGCTACCTCGGCCACTTGTTGGCTCATCGCGCCGCCGGGGCCGATCTGCGGCTCAGGGGCTGGGCTGACAATGACCGACCTGTCCCTATTCTCCTGCCGCTGGCGCAGGTCGCCGAGCAGATGACCCGTGGACAAGATCCTGACCAGGCGCTCTGGCAGACGTTGGGCCAGATCCTCGATGGGCCGCAGGAACTCAGCGCGGGGCTGCTCAACACGCTGCGTCAGGCGCTACGCGGCGAGGGGGTGGTGGTACTCTGCGATGGCCTTGATGAACTCTCGGCGGAGGGGGGCGAGCGCAGCCCGCGCACGCAGGTCTCACAGGCACTTCAGCGATTGGTGATGCGCAGCAACGCCCGCGTGGTCATCACCAGCCGCGTGCTGCCGTACCGCGAGGCGGGCGCGTGGCAGTTACCGACCGATACCTGGGCCGAACGGACGATCACGCCGTTGGCTTTCGGCCAGGTGCGTACCTTCGTTCGCTCGTGGTTTCGTAGCCTCGCGGAGGTTGACCCCGATCTCGATCAAGCCCAGGGTCAGCAGCAGGCGCATGATCTGATTGAACAACTAGAGGCTCGCTCTGCACTCACGCCGCTGGTCGCATCACCGCTGCTGCTCACCATGCTAACCCTGCTGCACGACAATGACCGGGTGCCGGAAAACGAGGTCGAGCTGTATGAGCAATGTGTCGTCCTGCTGCTGGAGCGCTGGGAGCCGGTGCGCCAGATGGGCGTGCCGCGTCGCCCCGGCCTGATCCAGCGCCTCGGCAGCCCACCAGGGCTGACATTGCTCCGTCTGCGCGATCCGCTGCACGCCCTGGCCTACGAGGCGCACAGAGAGGCCAAGGGGGATGGGCGCGGCATCATCCACCACGAGCTGCTGCGCGGTCGCTTCCATCTCTTCTTCGAGCGCATGCTCCTGCCCGATCCCTCGGCGGCATGCCGCACCCTTGAGCAGGTGCTGCGCATCGAGGCCGGACTGCTGGTAGCTCACAGCGATAGCGCCTTCGCCTTCCCCCACCTCTCGTTTCAGGAGTACCTTACGGCCTGCCACTTGGCCGGACAGCCGAATATGCGCGATCTGGCCGCTGCGGTCTGGCAGAGCGACGACCGCGAGCGGTGGCGCAAGACTCTGGTGTTGCTCGCGGGACGACTCGCCGCCCAAGACAAAGCCACCGACCAGGGGTTGCTCTGGCTCAAGCGTCTGTGGGGACGGAGCGCCGCCAAAACACCCGCACAGTATCACCAGGATGTGCGGCTGGCGGCGCTGACCTATCAGGGCATGGGGGGACGCGCCGCGTTTGCCGCCAGCGCGGAGCTTGACCTGGAAGCGGAGATCGAGTCTCCTTTGCGCCGAGCGCTCGCTCAGATGTTCCACACCCACACCACGACGATCCCACGGGAAGATCGGCTCATCGCGGGCCAGGTGCTAGGCGACCTCGGCGACCCACGCATCCCCGTGAGTAGCGCGGAATGGCATGCCAGCCTCCAAAACCCGTCAACGACCTTCACCGCCACGGGCGACCACTACTGGCGCTACGTCCCTGCGGGGCGCTACCGTATCGGCGGATGGGACGACGGCAAAGCGTCAGCGGAACACGACCTGACACCCTTCTGGATAGCGCGTTTGCCCATCACGGTGGCCCAGTTCGCCCGTTTTGTGAGTGAGGGCTACCGCGAGGATACACACTGGACACCGAACGGCCTGACGTGGCGGGAAGATCGTACCGCCCCACGTTTGTGGGGAGATTCGCGGTACAGCGGGGCGAATCAGCCGGTCATCGGGGAAACGTGGTACGAGGCGACCGCCTTCTGCCACTGGCTGACCGCGCAACTCACCGCCGTGCTGCCCGCCAACCACGAGCTACGTCTGCCCACCGAGGTGGAGTGGGAGGTGGCGGCGGCGTATGATGGCACGGCAATGCAACGCACCTATCCGTGGGGTGAGGAGGAAGTGACCCCCGAGCGGGCGGTCTACGATGCCTGGAAGCTGAACGCGCCCGCGTCGGTGGGCCTCTGCCCCGCCGGGGCGGCGGCCTGTGGAGCGTTGGACATGGTCGGGAATGTCTGGGAGTGGACGGCGAGTAGCCACAAGGGCTATCCGGCTCAGAGCGGAGTGGTACAGAAAGACTTTGCAGTGAATGATGATGATGTCCCGTTGCGGGGTGGATCATATTACAATAATAGCACATACATTCGCTGCGGGGCGCGGTTCCGCGACCTCCCTGTCGGCGTCAACTTCCTTAACCTCAGGGGCTTTCGGGTGTGTGTCTCCCCTCGAATCGTACTTTGGTTTTCTGCCTTCTGATATAGATGAGTCCTGCTTTCTACATCCTGATCTTCCAGGAAGTGTAAAACGTTTCGGGTAGAGATCGTCGGGGAGGGATCTAGGGAGGGTGTACCCTCCCTAGCGCATCGTTTCATAGTTGGTAGCTGCACGTGGAGTCTCATGCCAATGACTGACGACGAAATCACCGCCCTGGGCGCCAAGATGCATCGCATTAGCTGGCCCCGTTCCTGCTCCTATCCATTGACCATAGGCATGCCTTGCTCAGTGCCTCAGTGATGCTCAGTGCCTCAGTGCTTCTTGACTCCCCGCCTTCCCCCGGCTACCATAGTCCCACGAAGAAGCACAGCCCGGAGTACAACGAGCGCATGCCAGCCCCCGAAGAATCCCCGCCCGACCCCCTCACCATTGGCGAACTGATCTCATTGCAGGATGCCGCCGAGTACGCGGGGCTGACCCGCGACTCGCTCACGGGCTATATACGACGAGGCCGACTTAAAGCTAAGAAGATCGGCCCGGTCTGGGTTACTACCCGAGCTGCCATTGATGCATACCTCGCTTCCCGCGACACCGAGAGCATCCCCAAAAAGTATCGAAGTCGCTCTTGACCGTACACGATTAGTCGTGTACCATAGCTTCATGAAATGACGCGACCGCCCGGTGCTTGTAACACCTGACGGTCGCTAACCTCACCACCTGGACTTAGCAGGCGGTGCGGCTGGGCCGCATAGTAGCACACTATCCGGCACCCTCCAGCGGCACCCCGTCCCCGCGTCCCACGCGGCAGGCGTTTGAGGTGCTGTTTTCGCGTCTGGCGCCTTGTCATTTCTGCGCCGGCCAGCGCTGGAGGTCGCCGTGTCCCTCGCGGTCCATTCCCCGTGCCCGCCGCTGCGGCCTCCGGTATGGAGGTTCGTCGCCGTGCGTCAGTTTTTTCCATCCACCCCGTCTGTTCAACCAGAAGCAGATCCCGCCGCATCCGCAGGGCTCGGCCCATCTGCCATCTGCCATCCGCAATCCGCAATCTGCAATCCACAATCCGCAATCTCCCCCCCCGCCCTCGCTTCCCTGCTCGCCTACGACCCGCCCGCCGCTGCGGTGGCCCTCGCCGCCCTCAATGACGCCCAGCGCCTGGCCCAGGCCCGCACTCAATCGCGCCTACCCACCCGCCAGGGTACCGCCGCCGACCCCGCCGCCCTTCTCGATGAATGGGCATCCCTCATCCGCGCCGCCGCCGATTGCGCGCCGCCGCTCGCTCCATGTGACAAGAGAACCGCGTGATGTCTGCGGTAGGACAAGGTTCGTAGGTACTTTACCTGTTGGGTACATGCAGCGCATCCTGTTGCGGCACATCTGCACTCTAAAATCTGCAATCTGAAATCTTGTCTCGTGCCTGTTTAGCATCGAGTGAGGCTGCCGATGAAGAACAACCACTCCCATTCGTTCATTCGCTCCCCATTCGTTGTCCTTGGCGCAATCAGTGCCGCCGCCGTGGTGCCACCCTGCGCCTTGCTTACTCTGCTCATCCTTGACCACGACTTCGCCCTCGTTGCTATCAGGACAGCAGTGGTGTTACTGCTCGTCGCCCTGTCCGCCGCCCTGGCCCTGCTGCTGCTCTGGCTCTACCGCCGTGCCCAGCGCGCCGCCGTTGTCACCATGCAGCACGGCCAGCCTGTCCACCTCGCCGACCTGCGCACCCTCACGCGGGCCACCGCCGCCGCTACCCTGGAGCGTCACTACGCCGCCGAGTTGGCTCGCGCCGAGCGCAGCGCCTTCCCCGCCCTCTCCCACTACTCCGTGCGCGGCGACGCGGGTTCTCCCGCCTTGCCACCTATTGAGGGCGAGGTTGTGGCGTCCCCCGCCGATCCCGCACCCGCCCTGCCTGCCTTCGCGGCGGGTACCTCGCGCCTCGCCCAGCTCCAGGCGTGGGGCCACCTCAGCGGCGACCCGCCCCGCCTCTTCGTTGGCTATGCCGCCAGCGCGCCCCAGTCCATTCCTCTCGCTAGCGCCGGATTCATTGCCGTCGCCGGCCAGCCCCGCACCGGCAAGACCACCACCGTCAGCCTGTTGCTCGCCCAGGCGGCACTGGCGGGCTGGCACATCGCCATTTGCGACCCCCACGGCCACCAGGATGAGGGTCTGCTGCGCCGCTGCCGCGCCATCAGTGGGAGCTGCATCCGCCAAGCTATCGCGCCTGCCGAGATCATCGAGGCGATCAGCTTGGTGGACAAGATCGGTCGCTGTCGTCTCGCCGGCGACCGCGCCGACGCCCCGGTGCTTCTGGTGATTGACGAGTTCACCAAGCTGGCCCTGCGCCGCGAGCTACCCGCCGATACGCTGGCTACCCTGGTGGCGATGGCCGTTGAACACAGCAAGGTAAAGATCCACGGCCTGATCATCGGCCAGGACTGGACCGGCGATCTGCTCGGGGCACAGCTTGGCCCGCCCTTGCGCCGCGCCATCACCCATCGCGTCATCCACCGCATTGATCCACAGAACGCCGAGTTTCTGCTGCCCTTCCCCGCCCTCGCTCGCCGCGCTGCCACCCTGGAGCGCGGCAGCGCCCTGCTTTGGGGCGACGACCCGCCGGTGACGGTGGGTATTCCCCTACTCACCGAGGACGACATGCGCTACGCCGCGCAGGGACGCCCGTTGCGGCCCTACGCCCCTCGTCCCGTGCAGATCGCTGCGGCTCCCCCGCCACCACCTCCCTCCCTCGACGACCGCATCGTCGATCTGCTCGCGAGGGGCGGCGGGCTGCTTGATGGTAATACCATCGCCACCCAGCTTGGTGCCGACATCCTGCAGGTACGCAATGCTCTTACTCGCCTCGCTCAGACCGGGCGTGTTGCCCGTCATGGCCAGCCTCGTAGCTATACCTACGCGGTCAGTGGGAGCTAAGTGGTCGGTGGGAGCTAAGCAGATCTAGACGACCTCCCATTCGCTATTCGTCTCACCCCATTTGCTATTCGTTGTCCATCATCATCGTCCGCCTACGCCCATTCTTCGCCCTGACGCTGTGATTAGCCCGTTATGATAACCAAGGAGTACACGTCAATGAGCCCTAGCGACCCCTACAAGACCCAGCCCCTCACCCCGATCACCCAGACTCTCTCCCGCTCGGTTACGTTGCCCGTGCCAATCGTCGTCGCTCTGACCGTCATACTTGCCCTGTTGCTCGTCACCCTCATGCTGGTGTGGAATTCCATTCTTGTGCCCACGTCTGTACCCGTGGTACTCCTTGCCACGCCGACGCTTGGTATCGCTCGTGGTGTCGCATCGCCCCACGTCGTTGCGTTGCCTCGTGCCCTAGCCCACGCCGCTGTTGCCTATGCCGCACCGAGTGGCGCAGTCGTCGGTGCCCTGGAGCCAGGTCGAGCCTACGCGGTCACGGCCCGCAGCGGCATGGCTTGGGTGCAGATCAATGTCGCCCGCTCGGGCGAGACATCCAATCTCGTCTGGGTGGCCACCGCCGACGTGCCAGAGGTTGATGCCGTCGTCGCTCTGTCCGACCTCGCTACGCCCGCGCCTACGACCACACCGCAGATCGTCTCTGTCGCTGTATCCATCGCCCCCAATCCAACCACCAGTACCTACCTCATCCCACCGGCCACGCCCGCGCCGCGCTCGGTGGTTATGCGTACCGTTCCCACTGCCCTGCCCTGCACCCTGCGCGAACTCGGTTCCGTGCTGCGTATCTGCAACGGAGTTACGCCGTAGGGACAGGGACAGATCGACAGAGACAGCAGCGCCCGCCGCGAGGAGATCGCGGCGGGCGTTGCTGTGTCGGCACACGCTATTCCTATGCCCTGCTTCTGTCCACGAGGTCGCTTTCTATCCCTCGCGGACACCAACGGCATCGCCGCCCCGCGCTGATCACCGGCATTCACACCATATTGCCCACGAGAGCTGGCGTCACGATCAAGACGCGGCAAAGGAAATGGAGCTATCAGTAGCACGCACAGCACGTTCAATTACCGCCGCAATTCTTGACATTGTACGGCAATCTGCCGTACAATAGTGACGGCGCAGAAGGTACGACACACTTGTGCCATAGAAAGGAAGGCACCGTATGACACCCACGCCGCGTTACCCTCGCGTGTCCCGTACGCCAAAGAGTGAGCGCCTTGAGGCACGGGTGACAGAAGAGCTGAAGGAACTTATTCAGCGCGCTGCTGATCTGACCGGGCTTTCTCTGACAGACTTTGTTGTCATGAGTGCGCAGCGGGCGGCAGAGGACGCAATTCGCGAGCGCAGTGTTATCACCCTGACTGCGCGTGACAGTCAACTCTTCGCGGATGCGCTGCTCCGTTCACGCGAGCCAAATGAGAAGTTGCGGGCCGCCTTCGCCCGCCTTGAAAAGGAAGTCACGAGCGTAGATTAGCTTTTTCCAAAAAGGAGGTACGATGCCATGAGTGCATATGTTAACGAGCCGCTCGATCCGGATAAACACGATCGGGCGGCTTTCTCATGCGGTAATGAGGCATTGGACAGGTATCTTAAAGAGCGAGCGAATCAGGAAATAAGTAAGGATATTGCAAAAATTTATGTCCTCCGCAGACAAGAGTCACCGACCACTATTGTGGGATATTATTCACTCAGCGCGTATTCCGTTGAAACAATGCGTCTGCCTGAGCAAGTCGTAAAGAAGCTTCCCCGATACAATCAACTTCCTGCCATTCTTCTTGGTCGTCTCGCACTACACGTTTCCTATCACGGCCAGAAATTAGGTGAGATCCTGCTCGCAGACGCGCTCAGCCGCTCGCTTCGTATCAGCGGAGAAATAGGCGCAATGGCTGTTCTCGTAGACGCGAAGGATGAACGCGCGGCCCGCTTCTATGAACACTATGGCTTCTGTCGCTTTCACGATGCGCCGCACAGCCTCTTCCTGACGATGGCAGAAATCAGGAAGCTTGGCATCAATAAGGGAAGCGGATCTTTTTAAGTATCCCAGCGTCCGGCTATCGGCTATCGGCTATCGGTTATTTTTACGTTAGCGATCTGGTCGATGATCTCCTGAAGCTGGTGCAGGATTCGTTTGCAGTTGCGCTCAATTGCCTCCTGCGCCGCTTCGTCTGAGGCTCGCTGCTGCCATCCCTGGAGTTGGGCCAGGATGCGCTCGGCCTCGGCCTCGATCTGCGCATTGAACCCGACACGCCGCTGTTTCTGGTTTCCTGAACTATCTGTGCCATTCATCGCAATCGGTGGGTCAATGCGCTGCTCATTATTCTCCTCCCATACCTCGGCGCTGATTGTGCTATTTGTCACAATCGGTGTGTCAACGCGCCGATTGAGCTTTTTTTCACGATTAATGGGTAACTCAGCAGTCTTGCCCACAAGCTGACGAATCTGACGTAGATTCAGCCCCTCGCGTTCGGCTCGCTCGACTATCTCCTCTGCCTTATCGGGTGTGCTATCCCAGAGTCGACTGATCTCCAGCACCCCGGTCATTAGGCCAGGGCTGCGCCAGACGACGGCTTGGAGCGCCTCGGGGAGTTGTCCGAGCCGCGACCGTGTCTTAGCCCAGTCCTCGCTCTTTCCCAACATCCGTCCAATCTTCCCCAGCCCCGCCGGGTAGTAGATCTCCTGGTGCCACACCACCAGTCGGGCCTCCTCCATCGGGTTCAGATCCTCACGCTGGAGGTTCTCCTGCGCACCGATAGTGAGCATCTGCTGGTCGGTGAAGGGCCGCACCACAACTGGCAGAACGCAGGGTGTGCCCTGCCCTGCACAGACTGCTCGCCAAGCCCGGCGTCGCCGGTGTCCGTAGACGAGCTGGAATCGCTCGCGACTACCATCTGCCCCGCCAGGAAGCGAGCGCACGAAGAGTACGCCCTGGAATCCTGACTCGGTCATTCCTTGTGCCAGCGCCGCAATCTGCGCGTCCTCGTACTCGGCTCGCGCTTGGTAGGGCGAGTCGTCGATCTGTTCATCTGCGATCTGGCGCAGCTCATCTCCCGGCTGCACGCTCGGTTCCAGAGCCTGTCCGATCTCGCTCTCGGCATCCTGCCATGACTGGCGCTTCCAGCCGCTACGACCACGACTCATAGGGTCGATCCTCCAGAAATGTCAGAATGTGCTCGGTCAGTGTCCGGTAGTCGCTGCCTACCGCTGAACTCGGCGCGAACTGCGCCAGCGACAGCTTGTACGCTGGGGCGTCGGCCGCAGCTACAGCGAGGCGCACCGACGCAAAACGCACGGGCGGTAATACCGCCGCTACCTGGCGCTCGATCTCCTCAAGCGCCGCCTGGCTATGTCCCGTCCCTCCCCGGTAGCGGGTTGGCACAATGCCGAGCAGTCGGAGCTGAGGGTTGATCCGCTGCTGGATCTGGCGAGCCAGGGTCTGGACATACTCGTAGCCGTCGAGAGCCATAAAGGAGCATTCGGCTGGCACCAGCATCCAGTGCGCCGCCGTCAGCGCGTTCGTTACCGAGAGGTCAATGGCCGGGCGGCAGTCTATCAGCACCAGATCGTACTCGTCAGTGGCGAGGTGTGGTGCCAGCATGTCCAGAAGGACATACTCACGCCCGGTCCATGCCGACGCGCCCTGTAGCACCGCGTCGAACCCCAGCGTCGTTGGCACTAGGTCGATACCCGGTATCGCCGAGGGCTGGCGCACGCCGTCAAGCGATTGCGCCCGCTCGCGGAAGGCATCAGTCAGGGTCTTTCCCTGGAGGCCATGCTCCGGCAGCAGGATCTGGGTCAGTGAACCCTGGGGGTCTGTATCGATCACGAGTACCCGCCGCCCCGCCTTCGCCGCGAACCCGGCGATGTTTAATACCGTCGTTGTCTTGCCCACGCCGCCCTTTAGGTTGGCGACGGCGATCACGCGCTCGGACTTCATTCGTCCGTCCCTTCTCTATGCATCGGGATCAGCCCCCGGTATATCCAGCGTCTCTAGAATGTAGCTCACCTGGAGCGCCCGCTCTAGGTTGCCATTAATGCGGTTCACGATGGATCGGGCCTCTGGAGGGTCGATCAGGAATGCGGCGGGCGCAACGCCAATCGCCCGTGCGATGGCGATGAGTTGCACCACTCGCAGCGGGCGCCGCCCGGCCTCATAGTTGGCGAGGGTCGAGTGGTTGACACCCATCCGCGCCGCCAGGGTGCGTAGCGTTAGCCCCGCGTGTGTGCGTGCGTCGGCGATGCGCTGCCCTAGAGCAACTGCGAGTTCGGCCTCGCCTTGTTCGGTTATCATCTCGTCGCTCATAGATCAATCTTGCCTTGCTCAGGCAACTCTAGATCCTCGTTAGTTAATGCATAGCTCTTTTGTACTGGTTTCACTGTGAAACCAAGTATAGGCCATCTCTCCCCATTTTGTCAATCATTCTGGTTTCACAGTGAAACAAGGGAGCCTCATATGAAGCTCCCTTGTTTTCCATACGCATAGTGACGCCGCCCACTGACGGAATTCGCCAGTCAAAGCCCTAGCATCCGCAGCACCACGACGATCACAACCACCACGACGACCGGCAGCACACACCCCATGCCCCCCTGCTCCCGTGTCGGTTCAGCCACCACGTAGATGATCTGCGGCGGCACCGACCGCGTGGGCAGCAGCGCCCGCAGCATGGCGAGGCCAACGAGTGCGAGCAGGCCGTAGACAATCAGGGTTTCCATCGTGGTATCCTTTCCGGTGTGCGCTGTTTCTTCCTGATGCTAGTACACGACAAAGAGGCGCGGGAGTGTTGACCCGCCAGTGCGGAAGTTTCCCTATCCGCCCTGCGGAACCTTCCGCAGCCGAACGGGGAGATCTCCCATTGGCAGTGACGTAGGCTGGTCAGAAGTAGGACACCAATCTGTAGGGAGAAACCGCCGATGACCACCCCGAACCGCAGTGAGACCTTTGGCCGTCTACTCAAAGCCGGTATTGCCAGCATCGCCAACTGTGAGGGCAAGACCGCCCCGGTGGTCGAGGATGATCTCGGCACGCAGATCGGTGTCGTCGGCAAAAGCATTCAGCGCTACAAGGCCGGTGCCCTGCCGCCCGATCCTCGCACCGTCCAGATCCTTGCCGACGCGTGTGTAAAGCGCGGCATGATGGGTCGTGAGTGGCTGGAGGCATTCCTGCACCATGCCCGCTACCCCTTTGCGGACAAGCTCCTTGACCAACTCCGTCCCCTCGGCCCTATCCGCCCACGCCCGCCCCGTGTCTACGAGAACCTGCCCGCTCCCACCTACAGCCAGTTTGTGATGCGCCCGCAGGCGTTTGCTGAGATCGCCGATGGGCTGGGTAAACGCACCGCCGCCGTGCTCATCGTCGGGCTGGGCGGCAACGGCAAGACCAGTTTGGCCCGCGAGGTGGCTGCCCACTGCTTGCGCGATGATGACGAGACACCCCGATTTGATTCCGTCGTGTGGGTCAGTGACAAAGACCGACCCGGCACAACGAATCTCAGCACGGTGCTTGATGAGATCGCCCGCACCCTCGACTACCCCGGCTTCACGCAGTTCGAACACGACGAGAAACGCCGCGAGGTCGAGCAGTTGTTACGCCGCCAGAAGGTATTGGTGGTGGTGGATAACTTCGAGACGATCAGCGACGGATCGCTGCTCACGTGGTTGCTGAACTTGCCCGAGCCAAGCAAGGCGCTGATCACTAGCCGCGAGTACCGACGTGAATGGCGCAGCAGTTGGCCGGTGGAGCTACGGGGGATGAGCGAGTCCGAGGCGTGGGATCTGGTCAGTGAGCGCGCCCGCGTGCTGAAGATTGACCGGCTCATTGGCGAACGTACCCAGCTTGAACCCCTTCTCGTGGCTACCGGCGGCAACCCCAAGGCGCTAACGATGACGTTGGGCCTACTCAAGTACGAGCGCCGCCCGCTCCAGGAGGTCGTGGACGATCTCTACGCCGCACGGGGCGATCTCTTCGATGACCTCTTCACCCGCGCTTGGGCGCTGCTTGACGAGGCCGCACGGCGGGTGCTGCTGGTGGCGACTTTCTTCCCTGCCAGCGCGAGCGGTGAAGCACTGAGCGTAACAGCAGATGTGCAGAGTTTCGCATTTGATCGGGCCGTGGAGCGGCTGGCCGACTTATCGCTGCTCGATGTGCAGCAGGAAGACCTGCGCACCCCGCCGCGCTATGTCCTGCACCCGTTGGTGCGGGCGTTCGCTGGGGTGAAGCTCGTTGAGCAGCCGGGGTTTGAGGAGGGGGCAAGGGAGCGATGGGTGGGGTGGTATATGGTGTTGGCACAGCAGGTAGGCTGGTGCTGGCAAGATCCACGGAAGCTCACGCTCCTTGATCGGGAACAGGAGGTCTCCTTTCAGGTACTCCTCTGGTGCGCCAATCATGCGCGCGCTACCGCCGTCTTGGAGCTTGCCGCGAACCTTAGCTACTACTACCACGTGCGCGGACTCTGGGATAAGAAGACGGTGCTGGAGCACCTGCGCGCGCAGGCGGCGCACGCCCTGAACGACATCAATGGTGAGGTGATCGCCTACAGCTTTCTGATCCAGGTGCTTGCCCGTCAGGATAAATTGACAGAGCTTGAGCCACACCTGACTCGTCTGCGTGCGCTTGCCGATCTGCCCGCGCTCACCGATGAGAGCCGCTGCATGGTGCATGAGACGCTGGCCTTCTACTGGATGGCCCAGCAAGCGTATGGCATGGCGCGGGATGCGTGGCACCGCAGCCTTCCGCATACGGAGCAGCACGAATATCACACGACCCGCCGCCAGCTCTGGCTCGCGGTCTGTCTCCATCGGCTTGGAGCGATCGCCGATGCTGAGGGGCTGCTTCATGACGTGCTCACCAGATCGACGCATCTGGGGCGGTATCGGTCAATCATCGGTGTTAAGCTGCGGCTAGCCGAGCTTGCCTTGGACAACGGGCATGTCGATGCGGCCGACCTTCTGCTGGAAGCGGTTCGGGCGAAGGCTGCGGACTATCAGGATCGCGAAAACCTGGCCCTCTTTCAGCCGCTTGCCGCCCGCCTCCACACCCTGCGCGGCGACCTCCCCGCCGCCCGCGCGTCCCTCGCCGAGGCCATCGACCGCTTCGAGCGCCTGGGCATGCGCCGCGAGTTGGCTGAGGCCCGCGCCGAACTGGCGAGGCTGGACGCCTCAGACGCGCCGATCATCGGCGCGTCTGAGGCGTAGACATTACCGCCGCCGCTCAAAGTAGTGGCCTAGCGCCAGCGTGAGCAGGGGCACCAGCAGCGGCAGCACGACCGGGAGGTTCACCACGCCCGGCGCGACCAGCGCCGCCAGCAGCAGCGCGGCGATCAGGGCGAGCAGTGCAACAGTCAGGTTGTAGCGGGCCACGTCGCGGGAGATGCGGGGCGGGCGAGTGTCCGTTTGGCGGCGCATAGCGGGCTTCCTTTCCTGCGGTGGTAGCTCGGCCTGGTTCCAGTATGCGCCAGCGTCGCCCGGATGTACGCCCCTTTCCCTGTAGGAATCTTCCGCGCCCTGTTTGGCCACGGTTGCGCGGCGGGTGCGGAGGTTGGCGCAGCAGCAGCGACCCCATAGCCCCATCACTGTAGCTTCAGCGTAGCGTAACTTTCCCCCTCCCTGAAACGGTATACACCCACTACCGAAAAGGAACACGGTCAGGCGGAACGACGCACGATTCTCTGCGCCTTTGCGTCAGACCATACACCCAATGTGACGCGAAACAGTTCATGCCAGAACCTGACACCTGACACCTGACACCTGACACCTCGCAGATCGAAGGAGAACACCGATGCCCGCCGCCCCTGTCTATCCCCTTCGCCTCACAGAACTCCCGCTCGGCCCGCAGCCGCACGAGCGTCTGCGTCACTCTGGCCCCGCCGCCCTCTCCGACGCCGAATTGCTTGCCATCCTGTTGCACGGCGGTGTTCCTGACGCTAATCTGCTTCCGTTGGCCCGGCAGATGCTCATTGATCACGGCGGCTGGAAGGGGCTTCAGCATGCGGACACTGCCGAACTCCGGTGTCGGCACGGTATCAGTGAGGCAAACGCCGCCGCGATCTCGGTCGCCATCGAGATTGGTCGGCGTCTGCTGATGACCAGCAGTGATGAGTCTCCCCGGATTCGGTGCCCCGCCGATGTCGCCAGCATGCTCATGGCGGACATGGGCCACCTCGACCAGGAACACCTACGCACGGTACTGCTCGATACCAACAATCGCGTCATGGCAATCCCGACGATCTCCATTGGCGTGGTCAATTCCGCCGCCCTTTGTGTAGAAAATGTGTTCAAAGAGGCGACGCGCCGCAACGCCACTGCGATGATTGTGGTGCATAATCGTCACAGCGGCGATCCCACACCCTCGCCTGATGACATCCTGGTCACGCAGCAGATCGCGGAGGCCGGGATACGTGTGGGGTGTGATGTACTCGATCATCTGATCATCATCGGCCACAGGCACTACGTGAGTATGCGTGAGCACGGGCTGGGCTTTCCGTGTACCTGATGTCGGTTCTTGCGAAAGGGATACGGAATTTTTCACGTATCCCGGCATCGTGTCACGCTGAGCGAAGCGAAGCGTCCCGGCGGGTGATAGG
>CAIXLU010000318.1 GCA_903920315.1 uncultured Oscillochloris sp. | reverse complement strand
TCGGCACGGGTAATCGCGATGGTATACGCGCCTGGGAGTAACTCGACGGCACCAAACCAGCCATCCGACGAGGCGTAGATGTCGCGTAGCCAGACGCCATCACGGATCAGGCTCACCTTTGCCTCCGGCACAACCTGGTCGTCTACGGTGGCGATACCCTGGAGGTGTCCGCCAGTGGGTGCCGCGATCCACGGCCAGTCAGGGGCGCGGGCGGGCTGGGCGAAGACGGTAGATCGCAGTTGATCCATAAAGTCGCGTCGCGAACCACCATTGGCCCCGGCGAACGGAATAGCATACGAGTAGAAGGCCACCCCGGCGAGGGCGCGGCCCGCCCCGTCGGGCGTGAGGGCGCGCTGTATCTGGCTCATATTCTGCTCGCGGGTATTCAGCCACGATCCCATCCCCGACACAATCGCCCGCCGCCCGACGTGATCACGGTCAAAGGCCAGCCAGCCGTCATACCAATCCCGCGACCGAGACACGCCGTCGTCGAAGTATTGCATCGGCACCGCGAAGTCAATGATGCCCTCATCAAGCCATGCCGGCCAGTCCTGGAAGACTTGCCTGTACGCAGACGAGACCGCCCAGTTGCCGGTGCTGCCCAGGCCGCCCCAGGTAATCGTCGCCGCGCTGACCTGGATCGTCGGCTTGATCGCCTTGGCCCGAATGTAGAGCCGACGAGCCAGTTCCGTCACGCGGTCGCGCCGCCACTGACTCCATGCCGAATCGTCCGGGTTTGGTCGGCTGTCGAGGGGCCTCCCGTTCGCCCGGTTGAAGCGCTCAACGCTCACCTGGTTATAGCCGTAGCTCGCGCCGGAGAGACGGATGAAATCCCAGTGAACGCCGTCAAGGGCGGGGTATGCCTGGATGATGTGGCCTACCACGCCTTCCATATAGGTGATGGCCGAGGGATGACCAAAATCGAGATCGCCGACCTGATCGCCATTGAAGGTGGCCGTCGTCCAGCGTTCGGTACCCTGGATCTCTGGCCCGTGCGTCGTGCAGACGTGGGCGGGGTTGCCCCAGAGCCGGTCTGTCGTACGGCAGGCAACGGAGATCACCAGCCAAGCGTGGACACGTATGCCCTGGGCGTGGGCCTTCTCGATCAGGTAGCCCAGCGGATCGAACTCGGCGGCGGGGGCCAAGTTCGGGTCGGCTGACCTCGGCTCGATACTGTTGTTATACCAGGCATCGCCATGCCGACGCGCCTGCACAATAATCGTGTTCGCACCCGCTCGTACCACATTGTTAACTAACTCGTCGGCCTGAGCCTGATTGTAGAGGCCGGGGTGACCGCTATCAACCCAGAAAGCTCGCATCTGCTGAACAGGTTCCTGCGCCTGTGCAGGGATCGCGCCCAGCAAGAGGACGACGATCAGGGCGAGAGACGTGATGATCGGGCGCATCGGTGATCCTTCTGTGTGCGTGCCAGCCTACGCAGCATGGCACTAATCTGGTAATCGGGCAGGCACGCGCAGGCGCAAACCCATGCGCGTGGGCGATAAACTCGGGGCGTCGAGGGCAGTCTGACTCTGGCGCGCATTATGCCCAGCAGCGGCGGTTCTGTCAACATGGGCATGGTGTCAGATCAATTACCCCCTCACCCCCTGCCCTTCTCCCACCGGGGGAGAGGGGGGATTTCTGCATCAGAGAGCGATTTACTCCCCCTCTCCCGTTCTGGGAGAGGGGGCAGGGGGGTGAGGGCTGAGCGGCGACAGAATCGTTATTCGAAAAGTATTGGCTTTAGCCCCTACGGTAGTTGACGTAACCACCAGTGGTACAATATGCCCCATTGCCCCGACGACGGAATATTCTGTAAGAACCCGAGAATACTCGCATGAATAGTTGGAACCCTTTCTATGGCCCAAACGCTGGCTATCTGATCGAGCTGTACGAACGCTATAGCGCCGACCCTCACACGGTTGATGCGCAGACCAGAGATTTTTTTGCCCAGTGGACGCCTCCCGCCGACGATCCGGAGGTCGCTGCGATTGCCAGCGCCTCGGCTACCCCGGCCCTCGATGTGACCAGGATTGTTGGTGCGGCCCGCCTGATGCGCTTTATCCGTGAGCTTGGACACACCGCCTCGCGGATTGATCCGCTGGGGAGCGATCCACCCAGCGACCCCGGCCTAGAACTTTCGTCCCACGGCGTTACCAATGCCGATTTGGCAGCCTTGCCGGCGGCAATGGTGCGCGGCCCGCTGGCCGCACTCTCGATAACCGCCGCCGATGGCGTCGAGCGCCTACGTCAAGCCTATTCCGGCCAGATTGGCTACGAGACCGACCATATCCAGGACTACAACGAGCGGGAATGGATCCGCGAGAAGGCGGAGGATCGCTACTTCTTCGGCAACTTCGACACCGACCGCCAGCGCGAGTTGCTAGAGCGGCTCAGTGAAGTTGAGGGCTTTGAGCGATTTTTGCACAAGTCGCTACCTGGTCAGAAGCGTTTCTCCATCGAGGGGAACGATATGATCATCCCGGTGATTGACGCGATCATCCGCAACGCGGCGGTCGCAGGCACCCGCGAGGTGGT
>CAIXLU010000317.1 GCA_903920315.1 uncultured Oscillochloris sp. | reverse complement strand
GGTCCAAAGAAGATCGCCAATGTGCTGGGTGCAATTGCCGAATCGACATCGCGCCCGCTTGATCGGTTACTGGTTGGGCTAGGCATTCGCTTCGTAGGCAGCGTGGCGGCCCAGGCTCTCGCCACCCACTTCGGCGACATAGATGCGATTATCGCCGCGAGCCAGGCCGACCTGGAGGCGATTGACGGCATCGGCCCGGTGGTTGCGGCCAGCGTAGTGGACTTCTTTCAGCACGCGCAGAACCTCGCCCTGGTGGAGAAACTGCGCGCCGCCGGACTCACCCTCAGTGGCGGAACCACCCGCGAGCGGCGTGGTGACGGGCTGGTAGGCAAAACCTTTGTCCTCACCGGCACCCTGCCTACACTCAGCCGCGAGCAGGCCAGCGAACTGATCGTCTCCCACGGAGGCAAAGTCAGCGAGAGCGTCAGCAAAAAGACCAGCTACGTGGTAGCCGGAGCCAGCGCCGGAAGCAAACTGGCCAAGGCCACGCAGCTCGGCGTGCCGGTGCTGGACGAGGCTGGGCTTCGGGATCTGATTGCAGATCACATATAGGGCTGCTGCCCTGAAAATGTCCACAGTTATGCCGAAATGTTCCAGCGGAGCTGGCACATTTCGGCATAACTACAATAACACCTACGCCAGATCCATCCGGGCGACCCACTGCTGCGGGTTGCGGATCTCCTCCATCGTCGGCAGGTACTCGACACGCTCCCAGACTCGGGCGGCGAAGGCGATTCCACGGGAATCTACCACCGCATTGACAAATGCCTCACCCTGCTGGTACTGGGCCAGCTTCAGATCCATGCCGGTGAGCCGGTTGAAGAGTTGCTCGAACAGGGTGCGAGTCTGCTGGCGCTCGGCGATGCGATGCTCAATGTCGTCGAAGCTGGGCAGAAGCTGACGACCCACGGCGTTCATCACGTGGTTGCCGTAGCCCTCAACCAGCGACATCAGGGCCTGGAGCTTATCAAAAATCACGCGCTGCTGAGGCGTCTGCACCGCCTCGATCCAGTGAGTATCCGTACCGAGGCTCTGGGCCACCCGCCCCGCCAGTTGGATGAGACCGCCACCCAGACTCTCTAGCTGCGAGTTGAGCTGGTTGAAGTACTGCTGGATCAGATCGTTGAAGTGGGCGCGCACCCACGGATACGCCTCAAACTCGAAGGCATGAGTCGTCTCGTGCAGCGCAATCCAGAGCCGGTAATCCTCATCGTTCAGGCCAAGGCTAGACTGCACCCGACTGATATTCGCCTCGACATAATAAAGCGCACCACTGGTCTCCGGGTTAGGCGAAAGCAGGCTGAGGTCGTACTGACCAAGGACGCGGCGGGCTAGGTAGCCCAGCAGCATACCGATCTGGGTGCCGAGAACCTTGCTATTCAGGCCACCGAGCAGCACAGCCATCGCGCCGCTGGCCCCGCCGTTGCGATCATAAATCTCCTCAATCGGGCGGAAGAGGTGCGTGAAGGAGACAAAGTTAGCCTCCAGCCACTCGCGCCGGTCAACCACATACACCCGGCTGATGGGCGCGGGCAACTGAACGCCCAGGTAATCAGCGATCAGCGGCTCGCTCTGTTTGACCAGGCGCACGTACTGTTCGTGGCGGAAGGCCCGGTCGGTGATCGGAGCCTGCTCCCACTGCGCCACGCGCAGGGCCACACTACGGGCCTGATCCCAATCAATCATGCGCGTGGGCGTCGTCACTGTGCTGCGGGCGCGGGCCTCAATATAGTAGCGCGCTGCGGCCCCAGCCACGACCCCCAGCAGGAGGACGGTGCCGAACCGGCGGATCTCATTCTCGGGCTTTGTCACGGACGTATCCTTTCTCAGCGGTAGAAAAACCGTTAGACAGGGGGAGTGTATCACGCTGAGACAAGGCTTGTCTAGGCGAGTGCGGAAGGCTCTCACCCCAATCCCCTCTCCCGCTGTAGCGGAAGAGGGGATCGTTTAGGTCAAGCAGATAAGGCGAGGGGGTGGGTTATACGGCGTCATCAATGCCAGATGTCACATTAAGCCTGGGTGACGGAGAATTGCTTTCTAACGCGGCTTTGACCATTGCGGCATCAATTGATGTAACGCTCTGACTTGTGGCATATGTGACCACAGTGGCGGCACTGGAGAGCAAAATGCGGGGAAGGTGACGACCACGTAGGAGTTCATCCATGCCATCTGGGGTAAATGGCTTGATACTGCCATTATCGGCAGGATCGGTTCGATAATGATCTAGATGCGCGATAACGATCTGCCTTGCTTGGTCAGTCCTGGGTAATGGCAGTTCAATTGAGTGTGTTGCGCTTGGATCGAGTCGGGCAATAGCTGTTAATCCGGCGTCATTCCACGCTTGTGACAGTTTGGTAGCTACCTGCTGATGCGTAGTCAGAACATTTGAGAAAAAATTGTGCGCTGTATTCGCATATCCTGGCCGCACCGTACACAATGCAAATTCCTTAGCAAATTCAATACTAGTCCTCCGTGTCATCAGATCAACTAGATTCTCTACATCGTCAATGAATAAATACCCGCCTGCAAATCGTGCTGCGCGCAGGTAGTGGACAATGTCGTTAAACAGGAACGTCCGTGAGTAGTCAAGAATCTTTGTATCCCTTGGTACATAAAGTGGTTCAAGGTTGCCGTCCCTACGAAATGAGCGGAGATAATCTTCAAACGTACCTCGCGCCAGTGCCGCTGCCGCTGCCGCTGAAACACCTTTTCTTATGAGATCTTGGGTAATCCCCGTATCTAACTTGGCGGGGTCTATTAAATGAGCCGTTAAGATCTCATCGTTTAGTGAATTTCCCGGATCTGTCTTACCATCGTGATTTAGTACGGCATCTGCCTGTACTTCTGGTAGATGATCGTAACGCAAAGCTGCTCTGGAGGAATCTAGAACGCCGCTTCTGCAAATATCAATCAGCGCAGATAGCGCTAATTGCTCCATATAACGACGATCTACCTGTGAGGGAAATGACACATAGACAACGACAGCCGCAAACTGATCGTTGAACTCTGTCTCTCCCCAATCTTTATTAATTCGTTGGCGAAAGTAACGTAATAAAGCGGTCTTTCCCATACCACGACTACTCTGCTGATCTCCCATAGACCAAAGATAGGCAAGTCGTACACGGTTGAGAAAATCGTTAGGTCGAACGAGTAATTGCTCGAATTGGTTGATTTTATCTTGGACAGGTGCTGTCGCATAGATTGTGCCATTACGGCGTGGATCATCACTATAGAGATTTACGACTGGCTCAGGGGGAAATGGAAGATCTCTAAAACCAAGGTTGTGATAAAGCGGATTTCCGGTCGTGGTAGATTTGCGGGGTAGTCGGATCATGATGATCTCCTGATCAGGTTGTATAGTTGCAGTGATTCGCCGGGTCGAGCAAGCGGTTTTCGCCGTGCCGAGATGTTCTCATAGTGGAGTCCGGTTGTCAAGGGTGAGGGTGTAAGCTCAAGCAAACGACTCATACCCTCATCAAACGCTGCCTCAGGGATTTTGAGTTGATCACATACAGTATCACGCACCTCTGGCAGATCATAATACCCGCCATGCGGTGTCAGCATTCCGAATACCTCATCAATCGCTTTTCGTAGGCGTTCTAAGGTTGCCTCGTCCGTAAAATCCGGTTCACTGAGATAGAGACTAAAAATATCATTCGTCGTGAGCGTAACGTCCAAACGGACATGCCACGGATAGCACGGTGTATTGAGAATACACGGTGAATAGTTCTTCAAAAAATCGCCGCCTTGCTGATTAACCTTGCGAGCATTAAGCAGACGGAGGCTGATCAAGCGGTCACACAGAGCCCTGAAAAGGGCAACATTAACATTATCGCCGGGGAAAATCTTTTGAAGAATGCGCTCTCGTAAGAGGCTTTCTGTTTTCTTTGGGTTCGCACCTTGAAGGCTTACGACTATCTCCTTGTATACGCTCGCTGTTTCATCTCCAAAAGTGGGCGCTAACAAACTTCGGACATATCCCTCATTGCCTAGCTGTACCGCATCTATGATTGGTTGCCAAATCGCTCCAGCCTCAAGATGTCTCTGCACAACCATGCGCAGATTGTCGTAGGTCTGAAGGTGAACAGTTATCATAAGACGACGCAGTTCAACATGTTTCTTTTGATTCAGTAAATCAAGTGCGTATCGTCCCATATCAGTTAGTTCATAGGCACCTCGTATTAAACGTGCGAACCGGAAATGCACAAGTTCTTGGCATACCTTCTCACCAATGGATTCAAAGGTTCCTCGTGGTTCGGGAAGCATGAAACGCAAAGCTCTGTCATTCACATATTTAAGGATATTGTGAGAGATCGTCGTGATCTGCTCTTCTCTGCGCGCCGTAGACGGCAGACCGGCAACAACCCGCAAACCAATGTAGTGATAACTAACATCGGTAACATTATAGCTTGTTATTCTCATTTCATTAGCCTCTTCTTTGCTTCTCTGAATTCATGTATCAGCCGGGAACAGTCAGCATTCACCTGCCTCAAATCACTTGCTAATGCCTGTGTGTCTAACCCACCTGCGGCTTGGATGACTAATTTCGTCTCTGATAGACGACCACAACGACTGGAGATCCAGGTCTCATTCAGAATTGTTGATAATAAGTTGATCTGAGCGCAAAAGTCCTCATACATTTCTTCTATTTTAGCATCTAAAATCAGACCTCCTTCAATTTCAGCATTCAGGCAAATCGCATTATGAAAGAGTATGGGCAGTGGACGTAATTGAGGTGCGACCGGATGAATACCCAGGCCAATACATGCTGCAAGTCCACTATATTCAAAGGTTGTACTGGATATAAGAACGGGACATATTTCTTTGAGGAGCAAGTCTGGATTAAAAGCTAAATAATCAAGGAGCTTTGCAAAGAATACAATAACATCATTTTTGTCAGGAGGGAGGCCGGAACGATTCTTTAATTCAACAAACACATGAAGATTTGTGTATTGAGCGACGATGTCGATCTCGTGTAATACTCCAGAAGCGGTAAATAATCCTTGCCCAAGAGACATTTCTCGCTCCTGCGAGATAGTCCAATGTTGTAAATGAGCAATGCACAGTTCACGAAAGCGTCTCTCAAAACCCTGATCGGGTATCAATATGCGTTCAGAATGCTGCCAATCGTGACTAACATACCTGTAACAATGAAGCAAAAAGTCTTTGACCGAATCTAAAGGGATGTTTTCGCTGCGAATGCCCATATGATCGAATAATCCTCAAAGCCATAGCCGTATCCTCTGGCCATGTGTTGTGTGATCTGGATACCTACTATGATACCATGTCCATAGTTCAACAACAACCCTGGTGAGACAAGACAAGTGCAGACAGGGCCGTTGCAAGGACGACCTGCCAGTTCACGGCGCTGCCCTTCAGGAAACTGAACCACCACCCACGCTGGCCGCGCAACAAACCACGTCCCTCCACCGTCGTACCGGCAGATGCGAGGTGCCAGTGGCCACAGGGCGACTGGCGATGCAAGAGAGGATGGAGAGTTTTATGGATAGCACCAAGCGTATCACCCGCAGCCAGAGCGACCGACTGCTCGGCGGCGTCGCCGGTGGTTTGGCGAGTTATGTTGGGATTGACCCGCTCATAATCCGGATCGCGTTTATCGTCCTGACCGTGCTGAACGGCTTTGGCGTGATCCTCTATCTGGCGCTCTGGGTGCTGGTACCCAACGAGGATAGCGCGACGGACGCCCGCAGCAATGTACAGGTGGCGATAAACGAGATGCAGGCCACCGTTGAGCAGATCGTTGCTCGCGTGCAGGCGATCTTCCAGCGTTGACGTTTGTGTACGTCCCGTGTTAATGCCTTTGGCATGGTTTGTGGGTGCTTTACAGTTCAGGCCAGAATGTGGCATCTTGATGCGATCGATCTGAAACCTGAAACCTCGCACCTGAAACCTTGTCAAAGGCATCAACACGGGACGTACTGTGTCTTGTTTGACCAAACAGGCGGCTTGACGTATGCTTGCAGCCTTATGAAGCCGCTCCATACGACCCTGTTGTCGATCTGTCTGGCTGTCGCGTTGGCGGCCTGCGCCGCGCCTTCTCCTGCGCCAACATCTACGCCCGCGCTGGTGGTTGAGGCGAGTCCTACGCCCCCAGTCGTGCCTTCGCCGGTTGTGTCTACGGCCACCCCCGCGCCTATCGCCATCCTGCCCACCGTCACTCCCGCGCCACGCGATCCGCTCTTTGACCCGCGCCGAATCAGCTATGCCTACCAGTTCACCGGCCCTGAGATCCAGGCATTCCTGGAGCAGCGCGGCAGTGCCCTGGCCCCTGTGCGATTCCAGGTGGGTGGTCGCTCGCAGAGTTTCACGGATGTGCTGGTGGGTCTCTCCAGCCTCTACAGCATCAGCCCAAAGCTGCTGTTGGCGCTGATGGAATTGCACGGTGGCCTGATTAGCTCGGGCAGTTCCGGCAACTTTCCCTTTGCGATGGGCTACCAGGGCGACGGCGGCGGGCGGCGCGGCCTTTATAGCCAGATTCGCTGGGTTGCCCGCGAGATGCGCTACGCGGTGCGTGATTACGCCCTGCGCAACCCAACTGATCTTCCGCCGCCGCTGGTCTTCGCTGACGGTACGCGCCAGGAGGTTAACGCCGACATCTCCTTCAGCCGCTACGTGCTGGCCCGCGTGCTGGCACCCACCACCGGCCCCGGCAGCCTCGACTCACGGCTCACGAGCTTGGTGAGCGCCTATACACGCCTCTTTGGCGATCCGCGCAATCTGCCGACCGACTGGCCCGCCCCGGCGGCTCCCTTCATGATCCGGCCCATGACCAATCTGGTGCCGATTACCTCGTTCTTCGACCACGATGCGCCTTTCCTGCGCCAGAACGGTGCGCTGGATACGTATTGGGGTCGGCAGGAGACCGATGCCGCGTTTGCCTACGATGGCCACACTGGCTGGGATTACGCGATGGGGCCACCCGATAAGGTGTTGGCTGTCGCCAAAGGCGCGGTGATCTTCGCCGGTAACTCCGACGATGGCTGTGCTACCCCGGCCCTCGCCGTGATTATTGACCACGGTAATGGCTACCGCAGCCTTTACTGGCACCTCGCCGAGATCAGCGTAGAGGCTGGGCAGCCGGTGGCAGCAGGCGACCAGATTGGTGTCGCTGGGGCTAGTGGCTGCGCCAACGGCGCGCATCTGCACTTCCAGGTGCAGTACCTCGGTCGTGATGTAGACCCCTACGGCTGGTGCGGCTCATCCCCCGACCCCTGGGCGCAGAGTCCGGCGGGCCAAGTGAGTGTCTGGCTCTGGGCTGACATGCCCTCGCCCTGTGGTCCACCGCCCCCTGACGTCGTGGTGGTGGATGACGGTGGCCCCGGCTTCAGCAGCAGCGGCATCTGGCAGAAAAATGATGTGGGCTACGGCGGCGGATCGCGCTACGCGGCCAGCAGCTTCCCCGGCAGCGCAGCCCAGCCCTGGCGGGCGGCTTCCCTCGATCCGCCCGCTTTTGCCGTCTGGCACCCGCACCTGCCCGCCACCGGACGCTACCGCGTATTGGCCTACATCCCCTACGCGCTTAACGGTCTCGACGAATCGCGTGAATTGCGCTACCTCATCCGCCACAGCGGCGGCGAAAGTGCGGCCACCGTGAACTCTGAGTCTGCGCGCAACTGGTGGGCCGACCTGGGTACCTACGATTTTACCCCCACCAACGCCCTTGTCGTCGGAGGCACCCTCGCCGGAGATCAGCGCCGGGGCGTGTGGATTGACGCGGTTGCGTTTATGCCGGTACGGTGAGGATGAGGGCTATTGGTGGCTGAAGATCAGATCCCTGCGCGAGAAGGCGTAAATCGCCAGGCCGAGGAGCGAGAGCAGCAACGAGAACTGGGCAGCCAAGTTCACCAGCGCCGTGGATGCGGCATAATCGCGGGTGACGGCCAGTTGAAAGCCGTAGAAGGCGGGGACAAGCGGACCACCGAGCAACGCCTGGGTTGCTCGCAGGAGCGCCTGCCCCCAGGCGGGTAGCGCTTCTAGCAGCGTGCCGCCGATGAAGTTACTGGAGAAGGCCAGGGCGATTAACCCGAGTACAAGCAGCCGCCAGCTTGTGGCGAAGACCATCGGCGAGAGCATGATCATCAGGGCCGAGAGCAACCCAATATTCAGCAGCAGCGGCATGGTTCCCTGGAACCATCCTAGCAGATCAAGATCTGGCGGGCGGTTGAATACGGCAGCCATGATCGAGAGTATCCCGTAGGAGCCAGACACAATCACCAGTGTGCCAAAGAAAATACCTAGCAGGTAGTTCGCCCGACTCACCCCCCGTGAGAGCAGCACGTAGCCCTGTGGCCTGTCGCCGATCCCAATGAACGCCGCTGTGCTGTAGAGCGTAAGTGCGGGCGTGTAGATCCCGGTGACACTGAAGAAGTACTCGGCGCTCATCCCCAGGCCAACCCGCCGCAGGAAGACAAAGTAGACTATCAGAGTGGCGATCACCTCAATGATGAACCGCCCGGAGCGGATGTACTCTAGCAGGGTGAACCCGGTGAACCGCAGGGTACGCATATGTCCTTATTCCTCACTACTTATGGATCACCACGATCAGCGCTTGTCTCCTGCTCCCTATTCCCTGCTTCCTGCTCAGGTTCCTGTTCACTGCCCCGTCGCAGCAGTTCATTGAGCAGAGTATCGCCCTCGCTTGGAAGTCGTGGGGCAGGGGGAGGGGGATTTACGGGCAAAGGTGATGTTGTACGATCAATGGCGCTGGCCTGGTATTCAGGCACCTGCGGAGATGTGTCGGCTTGCACCGCTTTGGTGTAGAGCTGTTCAAGCGGGCTTTCCATCGGTTCCAGAGCAATGATTGACGCTCCAGCGTCGAGCAGTCGGCGGAGAACCATGGCCTGAATGTGCGGCGTATTCTGGCGAACCCGCACCGTGCGCAGGTCGCATGTCACCCCGCGCCCCATTGCCTCCAGGGTGCCGCGTAACTCCGTGCTGATAGCATCAACCTCAATGATGACGCTGCCGCCGGGCGCTCGAAGATCGCGCACAATTGCCTCAGTCGCCAGTTTCCCACCCGCAAGGATGCCCACTCGGTCGCAGAGGTGTTCGATCTCGTGCAGATAATGGGTGCAGAGAAACACCGTATGTCCACGGTCGCGCAGGTTCGCTAACAGGTCAATGATGTCGCGTTGTCCGCTTGGGTCAAGCCCGCTGGTAGGTTCATCAATCAGGAGCAGGGCCGGATCGCAGAGCAATGCCTGAGCTACACCGACTCGTTGGAGCATACCCTTTGAGAAGACTCCCATGACCCGGTCGGCGTCATTTGCGAGGCCGACCGTGTGCAGTTCTGCATCCACCTTGTCGGCAAGGCGAGAACCGCTCATGCCGCTGAACTCGCCGATAAAGCGCAGGTACTCGCGGGCGGTGTAGCGAGTGTGGTAGCGCTGGCGCTCGGGGATATAACCAATCTGCGGGCGTACGCTATCGAGATTGCTGCTGCCGAGGAGACACATGCTTCCCGATGAGGGCTTGAGGAAGCCGAGCATCAGGTGTAACAGTGTGGATTTGCCCGCGCCGTTTGGCCCAAGGAGTCCGTAGATTTCGCCGGTGGCGACATGTAGGTTGAGGTTGCGGAGTACCTGAACGCTCCCGTACGACTTGGATAGATCTGTGATTTCGATCATACCCGTACTCACAGATTGCTCCCCTTCCGCTCGCGCACAACACCCGATGAAAATGTCCAGCTATCGGCTATCGGCTATCGGCTATCGGCTATCGGCTATCGGCTATCGGCTATATTCACGTCGGTCGCCCGGCGATGATCAGAGCAATGGTGGCGGCCACCGCGAGGGGGGCAACATAAGCCCACCCCAGGCGCAGGATGTCGGGCAGGGTGAGGCGTGGCATCCGCCCGCTCAGGCGGCGCAGCAGCCCTCCAGCGGTGATGAACCCGGCTCCGATGATAGTCAGGCGTAGCCATATCGGGCCGATGGTGGTGGGTAGGGTGGCGACTATGGTGGTCGCCAGCAGCGCCGCAGATGCGACGGCACGGGCCAGGTTGTCGAGCCAGCGCAGGGCGGGCGGCATGCCATCCTGCATGCTTGCCCCCGTAATGCTCACCTCATCGTCAAATGGCCCCCATCCGATAGCGATGGGGAAGGAAATTAGGGCGGCAATGAGGGCGAGCAGGTGTGTGGGCAGTGCGGCGAGTCCCCAATTGGTATGGATGGTCAGAGAGGCCGTCAGCGCTAACCAGAGTAATGCCCGGCCAAAGGTGCCGATCTGCGCACGCCGTACGGCGGCCCGCACCACTTTCGGGGTACCTGCTGCCAGCGCGGGGATCAGGGGTATCAGGAAGGCCAGTTCGATCCCTGCCCAGGTCCACAGCCATGCGTGCGTGACCCCCACCGGGTGAGCGGGCCAGGGCATCGCGGCGAGTCCTCCCGCCGCCGCCAGTATACCTGTCAGCGCGGCCAGTCCCTCGCGTGAGCGCAGGGCCGCGCCGATACCGCCCATGCTCCCACGATCTCCCGCGCCCCCTACCAGCCAGCGGTAGAGCAGCCCCAGAGCCAATGTTGTGATCAGGCCGGGGTACACAATCCCCGCGATGATAATGTCCATATCCTATAGCGCCCGGATAAATGCCAACTCGCGGATCGCCCCGTCTATGGTGGTGAGCAGCGGGCCGGGGTAAAGCCCAACCGTCAGGCAGATCAACATCAGGATGAGCGTCAGGGCGGCGGTACTGCGCGGCTCGGGGGCGAGTTGCCGTGGAGCCGGACGATCAAGCTCGGTTTCGCCGAGCATCAGTGGATCGGGCGTAACTTTATCTTCGCTTGGACCGAGAAGCCGCTCATTCGCTATGCGGATGAGTGCAAGCAGTGCCAGTACGGTTGCCGCGAGTAGCACCAGCAACTCGGGCCACCCGTTCTCCACCGCCGCCTGGTAGATCAGCAGCCGTCCCATCGCGCCGCTCAGCGGCGGTATCCCGATCAGGGTCAACCCACCCGCCAGCAGTCCGGTGCCAGCCACCGGCCAGCGCCGTAGCAGGTCGCGCCGCACTACCCCCGGTGCGCGCCCATCGGGACGTTCGACGAGCGCCAGACTCACCAATATCAGGAGTACCGCCAGGGTCTGGTTGAGCGCCCCGAAAACCGCCCCGGCGAGGCCAATGCTTGATACCGAGGAGAGACCATAGAATACCATACCACAGTCATAAAGGATCAGGTAAGCTATCGTTCGCCGCAGCGATCCTGGCCCCAAGGCCATGCCCGCGCCGATCAGGGCGCTGATCATTGCACCATAGCGCATCATCCGGAGCGGCCCCTCGTTATCGGTGAGCAGGGTCGGGAAGGTTTGGAAAGAGACCAACAACACGAGCAGGCTACTCATGTTGAGCAGCGTGATAACGAGGGCCGCCACCAGTGGCTCGGCATGTTCGACAAGATCGGAGAGCCAGGCGTGAAAAGGGATGATCGCCAGCCGCAGCGAGAAACTTGCCGCTAAGAGGGCCAGAATGAAGCGGGACAGCGGGATGCGACCGGGCAATTCGCCGATCCGGAAGATCGTGGCCAGCACAAAGGCGATGTACATCAGGATCGCCGCGATCACCATCATCACCATATACTTCAAGGCCGCTGCAATCGCCTGTGTCCCCACTAATCTAATTGTATCCGTCGGAAGATCAACCATCACCAACACCGCTGTCAGTCCGCTGAGTGCCAGCAGCAGCGTGCTGATGAACGGGTTCTGAAGTAGCAGCACAGCGCAGACCTGGCTGAGCAACAGGAGTCCAATCGGCACGAAGCTCTCGCCGTGGGGCAGGTTCCATGCGCCCACAAAGGCGAACCCACCAATGGCCAGAAACAGCAGCATGAACATTCGGTTCAGCGTGTTTAGAGTCAGCGTAACGCCCAGGAAGAGGCTTGGGTTATCCAGCGGAATCTGCGCGGCGATCAGCATCTCGGCCAACACCGCGCCCAGGGCCATGAAGATGACCAGTCCGCTCTTTTTGCGCAGCACAAACGCGCTTGCCGCCATACTGATCGGGAAGAGGACGAGCAGAAGGTAGAGCATAATTTACTGCTTGTAGAGTTCGTTCAGCTCCAGAGTCTTCAACCGACCGTAGAGCAGGCCGCAGAGATAGGCGATGGCGAGGGCGAGCAGGATGTGAAACTGGCTGAGCAGCACCAGCGGGATCACGTTGAGTCCGCCCTCTTTGACCGTACTCACCACCGCCGTGTAGAGGATGTCTATTCCGCTGGTGCAGAGCAGCAGCCCCAGTCCGATCTTCAGCAGGTCACTCGCAGTAGCGATGGTCAGCACACCTGTGAAGACAAGCCAGTACCAGGCGAAGTCGGCGGCGGGCGTTGGCGCAATCGCATAAACATAGGGCAGCGACGTGCTGGCGAAGAGGGCCAGCACTCCGGCCCAGAACGGCATAACGTAATCGTTCAGGTGAAAGGGTTGGCTGGCCTGCTGACGTTGGGCGGTGCGAGCGGCCCGGCGCAGTTCGGCCAAACCAAACTCGTCGAGGTTCTCCAGCCCATACTCTCGTGAGAACGTCAGCGCCGTAATGGACAGGATGGATGTCACCGCTAAGCCGGTAATCATCTTCACCATCACGAGGGTACTTATCCCCCCGAAAAGATCGACATCGGAGGCGATAAACTGCTGCTCGGCCGAGAAGAGCGCCAGCGTGATGTAGTTCAGCAGCAGGGCCGGGATGGTCAGCCGC
Organism: uncultured Oscillochloris sp.; assembly: GCA_903920315.1. GTDB lineage: Bacteria > Chloroflexota > Chloroflexia > Chloroflexales > Chloroflexaceae > Oscillochloris. The sequence goes on along the minus strand of CAIXLU010000317.1, from coordinate 10,321 downwards.
CAGTCGCGAAACAGCAGCACAACGGTTGCTGTGATTCCTACGCCTATAAGCAGCCAGTTAATGAGCATTGTTTTTAGATCACTGAGCCATCAGCAGCATGACGGTGAGCAGGGCGACCAAAATGCCCAGCAGGTAGTAGCGCTGCTCGAAGAAAGAGATAACGACCTGAAGCCAGTGGCTGATCCATAGCAGTGCGGCCCAGACTCGGCCGAGTAGCGATTCGGCATGAGCAACCCATGCGAGGGGCCGGAGGCTCTGCCCAAGGGCGTCAGCGGCCAACTGGATCGGATCTTCGTCAGAACTGAGGGCGATCTGCCGTGTGGCGGGCATGCGGGCGATGACATATATCAGGATCAGTATTATCAGACCGATGGCGGCGACGGCTATTTGATCGTTCAAAATCACCGGCAGGTGAGGAGGAACGTTAGGCAATCCGTGCATCCAGAAATTCCACATGAGCTGGGGAATGACGCCACATACGAGCAGCGGTATAAGACTCAATGCGCCAGCGAGGGTGTCAAGCTGGCTGGAGGCTGCCGAGTGGCTGCGCGGACTAGGCGCAGGTAAGAAACGGGCCATGGGCAAGATCAGGGCCAGGGCCAGCAGCGCAGCCCCGGCGACCAGCGGCGGTAGCGCCCAGGGCATTTGTTCAAGGGCAGCTTCGAAAAGCCAGCGTCGCCCCCAGAACCCCCAGAACGGCGGGATTCCCAAAGCGGCTGCACTGGCTGCCGCCCAGAGGGTGCCAGCCAGGGCCAGTCGCGGCCCCGGTGCGGTGTCGGCAAACTCATCGCTACCTGTATTGCGCTCCAGATCAGCGACAGCGGCAGCACCCGCCACCGTGACCAGCATCAGATTGATCAGCAGGGCCGGGCCGGCCAGTGTGGCCAGGGGGCCAGCGAGTCCGGCGGCAACGACGACCGTGCTCGCCTGGGCACCGGCGACCCATCCCAGCAGCGGGCGCAGCCGCGCCTCGCTGTAGGCTCCTGCGGCGCTGGCCAAGGCTCCCACCGACCCAACGACCACCAGTGTCGTCGCCCAGGACGTTGGCATGTTTGGGATCATGTCCACAAGGCGGAGCAGGTAACCCAGGCCGAGGGTCGGCATAACCAAGCCGTAGATCAGGGTACCGAGGGGCGCAGGCGCGAGGATCGCTTCATCGCGGGCCAAGCCGAAGGGGGCGATACCCGCCATCGCCAGCACTGCCAAAAGCAGGGCTGCCATCAATCCCCATGCGGGGAGATTTCCCGCCGCAAAGGCAGGGCGAACCCCGAGGAGTCCGCCGAGGAGCAGGATGCTTGCCAGCAACCCGAGGGTCAGGCCACGCGGCATGGCCTCGCTCTGGCCAAGGGTGCCGCTGGCCCGCAGGGCACCATAGCTCGTCAGGGAGCTCATTGCCCATGCCAGTGGCGTAACCATCGAGAGTGGGGGGGCGGCGAGGCTCAACAGTGCCGCTACCAGTGTCAGACAGGCCCAGCCAAAGATCTCGCCAAACCCTCGCACCCCCGGCGCGATCACCGTCGCCAGGGCTGCCAGAGCCATTGCACCGCCCCAGAGCAGAGCCGTCGCAAGGGCGGCATCACGAAAGCCAAGCTGCCCAACCAGTTCGAACGATGCCATGCCGACGCTGAATGTGGGGAAGATGAGATTGGGGGCGAAGGTAGGGGCTGCCGCCAGCAGCACACCAGCACCGACGCATGCGGCGGCGGCCCCAAGACCAAGGAGGCGCGTCGTGATCACGCGGCTCAGTCCAAAGCATGCGGCGGCAACGATCAGAAGCAGGCTAACAGCGATAACTAACATAAATTGTGGCGTGGCACGGGGCCGTTACTGGTTACTGCCAGTCCTCTGACACGCGCTGCATGGGTCAGAAGAGAGCAAGATCAGTACGGCGTTATCGAGGTTGGCCTGTCCGAGCAGCGTCCGTGCCAGCAACCGGTCGAGTTGGGGAGCCGGCTCAACTCGATAGCCGCTAATACGCTTCCCATTACTCTCGACACGGTAGCGCAGAGCGCCTCGGGGCGCTTCCACTGTGGCTTCACCCTTGCCCACGGGCAAGGTTGTCGGCACCTGGGCGCTCAACATACCAGTCGGAAGATCATCGAGCGCCCGGTTGCTCAGCTTCAGACTCTCCAAAGATTCCAGCAGCAGCAATACCAGCCGTGCGTAGACATCGCCGCTTTCTTGGGTAATCATCTGGGGTGACAGCGTGGTATACGCCCCATAGGGCGCATCAATTCGCACATCGTCCTTCAGCCCCGAAGCTCTGGCCATCGGCCCGCGCAAGCGGAACTGGGTGGCGGCAGTGCCGGTCAAGGTACCGACATTCACCGTGCGGGCCAAAATAAGCCTTTGATCAATGACCCGATCAACAATCTGGTAGATGCGTCGGCTGACATCAGCGATCAGCTTGCTCAATTCGCTCCGTCGGATGTCGGGGAGGTCGCGGCGCAGACCACCGGGCAGAATAAGCGTGCCTCTATCGGGTTCGCCCGTCAGGAGCGCCAACCCGTGGGCGCACGAGTCGCGTAGCTTGGCGAGAGGGGCAGCCGTGGCCTCCAGTCCCATCATGCTAAAAAGCGCACTCAGGGTGCCGAGGTGCGAGGTCGCTCGCTCGAACTCGGTGACCATCAGGCGCAGGTACGCGGCGCGCAGAGGAATCTCAAGGTTCAGCAGCGCCTCTACCGCCAGCGAGAAGGCCAGACAATGGGCGTGGGTACAGGTGGGGCAACCGAGGGCTATGTCCTGGAGCAGAGGGGACGTACTGGAGGTATGTTGTCGGGGGACCAGATCCAGGCGATACTCGGCATCGGTGATGCGCTCACCCGCAACCTTTAGCACGAGCCGCTGGGACCCGCACCACGCAGCCGCCGCCGGCTCAAGCGTCAGGGTATAGCTCACGCAAATCTCCCGCAATAGGGTGACAACAAGCGTGCATTGTACCACACCGCCTGCCCACGAACCTGTCATCCCACCAACGACCGGCGGTGATTGTGGCAGGGGTGTATGTAGCAGGGATGGCGCATCCTGCGCCTCCCTGCCACGCTCCTACGCGGCGTCAATCTGTCGCACAGCGATGTTGGTGGCAGGAACCTGGGGATCTTGACCGTACGAGTCTTGAGGTAGTTCTACTGGTGTCAGCTTGATGATTGAACCCTGTAGGCGATACGTTCGTGATGCGTAAATGAGCTGGATGAGCGAGGTGTAGTGCCGCACTGTGGATGATGCAGGAGTTGGCCTTATTTCAGGGCTACTGTACCAGCGGCGTGGTTTCATCGAGGGGCTCCACGACACGGCGTTTGGCACAACGGGCGGAAATTTCTTACAGTTTATGTGTAAGCCTCTACGCATTACCGTCGTATTCTCCCATCAGGGCAACGATAGGCAGGGAAGGAAAACTGCCTACTGTAAAGGAAGCGCCATTGTATAGCCAGACTTATTGGATGTCAACATAGCCGATAGCCGCTGATGCCCGACTATCGGCTATCGGTTATGTTCACGTGAGCCGCTGATGCCCGACTATCGGCTATCGGCTATCGGCTACTTCCCGCGATTGCGGTTGCGCAGGAAGGGTGGGATGTCCAGGTCGTCGCTGCTGCTGCCGAAACTGGGCGACTGGCGCGGCTGCGGGGCGGGCTGGCGCGGCTGCGGGGCGGGCTGCTGCTGTGGCTGCGGGGCGGGCTGCTGCGGCGGGTACAAGCCAGTAGCCTGGCCCGTGCTCGTGCCTACCGTCGGGAACGAGCGCGTGCGCTGCTGAATGACGTTGGGGTTATGCGGGTGCCGGTTCACATCAAAACCGGTGGCGATCAGTGTCACCTTCACCTCGCCAGGGGCATAGCTTGGGTCAATCACCGCGCCGACAATAATATTGGCGTCTGGGTCCACCTGCTGGGCGACAATATTGGCTGCCTCGTAGACCTCCAGGATGCCCAGATCCTCGCCGCCGGTGACGTTAAAGAGAACGCCACGGGCACCGTCAATGCTTACCTCCAGCAGCGGGCTGGCAATCGCCTGGTTTACCGCGTCCACCATCCGGCTATCGCCAGTACCCATGCCGATGGCCATCAGGGCCGAACCCTGCTGGGCCATAATCGTCTTCACGTCGGCAAAGTCCACATTGATCAGGCCGCGCTGGGTGATCAGATCGGAGATACCCTGAATACCCTGACGCAGCACATTGTCGGCCATGTGGAACGCTTGGGTGAAGGTGGTGTTCTTGCTGGCCGTCTGGAGCAGACGGTCGTTGGGGATGACGATCAGGGTATCCACCACCGGGCGCAACTGCTCGATGCCCTGCTCGGCCATCTTGCGGCGGTGGTTGCCCTCGAAGGTGAAGGGCCGCGTCACCACACCCACCGTCAGCGCGCCCAGGTCGTGGGAAACCCCGGCGATGATCGGTGAGGCTCCGGTGCCGGTACCGCCACCCATACCCGCCGCCACAAAGACCATATCCGCGCCCTTGAGTTGCTCGTAAACGTCTTCCTGGTTCTCCTCAGCCGCCTTCTGGCCGATGACCGGGTTGCCGCCGCTCCCCAGGCCACGGGTGAGCTTATCGCCAATACGAATACGCATCGGAGCCAGCGAGTGCATCAGAGCCTGCACATCCGTATTCACCGTCATGAACTCCACGCCCTGCACGCCATCGGCGATCATCCGATCAACGGCATTACTGCCGCCACCGCCCACGCCCACCACCTTGATCTGCGCGAAGTCCTCGTAGCTGAAGCTGTTATTGCGATCCACCATCTCACCATTCCTCCCTACGTGATGACAAATGACAAACGACGAACGACGAACAGTGAACCAACGCACCCGTTGGTCGCCCGTCGTCGGTCAGGTCAGGGCAAAAACTCCTTCAGCCACCCCTTGAACTTGTCGTACGCATTCCCCCAGCCCTGCCGCTCGTCCGAGCGGTGAGACGGGCCACGTGCTGATTGTCCGTGGCGTGAACCCCAGCGGAGGAGACCCACGCCTGTGGCGTAGGATGGGCTGTCCAGTGAGTCGGCTAGTCCGGTCAGATCGCTGGGTACGCCGATTCGCACCGGTATGCCCAACATCTCGCGCACGAGGTCATCAAAACCCGCCATCTGTGCTGCCCCGCCGGTGAGGACGATCCCGGCGGGCAACATGCCATCGTAGCCGCTGCGCTTGATCTCGTTATAGATGAGTTCGACCACCTGCTCGCCGCGAGCCTGGATGATCTCGTTGAGCAGATGGCGGCTGACTTGCTGCTTCTCGCCGACAGTCAGGCTCTCGGCGTCAATCAAGTCAGACGGATCTCCCTCGTCCGGTGGATCCCCGGCCATGGCCGAGCCGTACTTCAGCTTGAGATACTCGGCGGTGTTGTGGGGTGTGTGCAGCACATACACTATATCATTAGTGAAGTGAACGCCGCCCACTGGCAGCACGCTGGTGTGCCAGACGCCACCCTGCACAAAAATGGCGATGTCGGTGGTGCCGCCGCCCATATCCACCAGCATTACCCCGCGATCTTTGTCCTCGGTGGTGAGGACCGCCTCGCCCGAGGCCAGGGGCTGGAGTACCAGGTCGTCAATCTCGACTCCGGCCTTCTGCACGCTTTTGATCAGGTTCTGAATAGCCATCACCTCGCCGGTGACGATGTGGGTTTCTACCTCCAGTCGGAAGCCGCTCATGCCGATTGGGTCACGGATGCCCTCGTGGCCATCAACCACGTAGGCTCGGGGAATAACGTGGATGATCTCGCGCTGGGTGGGAATAGCCACCGCCTGCGCCGACTCGACGGCACGGGCGACATCGCTACGGGTGATCTCGTGGTCGGGCCGCTGCACTGCGACCACGCCACGGCTGTTGAGTGAGGAGACATGTCGGCCAGCGACGCCCACGAACGCGGTGCCGATGCGGTACCCGCTCAGCCGTTCGGCCTTCTCGATGCTGGTGGCGATGGCGTTGACGGCGTCGTCAATATTCACCACCACGCCCTTATCGAGACCCTTGCTTGGTGAGAGGCCCACCCCGAGGATATTCAGGCTCCCCGAGTCGGAGACCTGGGCCACAATGGTACAGACCTTGGTGGTTCCGACATCAATACCGACAATGGTGCGCTGCATAGCTTCTTTTCCGATTGCAGATTGCAGATTATAGATTATAGATCGATCTGACTGATCCGCAGAGCCATTTGCAATCTACAATTCTCAGGGCTGGGGCTGACTGATGTCCGTAGGTCGCTGATCTTGCTGATAAAACGGGCTAGATGGACGGAGATCGAGGTAGGTAAATGACGTCTTATCTTTCAGCAGTGTACCGAGAATGGCGAGCTTGCGGTCGAGTTCCGTGTTTTGGCCAAAAACAATTGTCTGCCCGGTCGTCAGACGGACATAGACGCCGAGTCCAAAATCCCAGCCAATCTGGGCCGGGGTGAGGGCCAGTTCAACTGGTAATCGCAGAGCGAGGGCGCGGGTCAGGTTCAAGGCGTCGGTGTCAATCCGGTCGCCCGGTTTCAGCTCAGGGGTTGTCCGATCTATGACTACTAGAACGTCAGGCTTGGCCTGCTCTTGCGCAGCAGCAAGCACTTGGCCTTGGCCATCAACAAGATACTGGATACTCCCGGCCTGCCAGCGCACCTCAGGCCGTCGCTCGATTACCCGGATGACGGCGTGATCAGGGAGGGCCAGTTCTACGCGGGCCGACTCGACATACGGATTTTTTCGTAAGCGGGCCTCGGTCTCTGCGGTACCCACAAACCAGATCGGCTGACCGAGGATGCCGGATAGGGCGATCACCTGGTCGGCCTTGAGCGCACCCTCCCCCTCAACCGTGATCTGCTGCACGCTGTAGCGTTCGGCGGTGAACAGATACGTTAGGATGCCCATGCTCACCAGGAAGATCAGCAGGCTAAGGAGCCTGCCGCTGCGCAGCCAATTGAGGCTGGCTCGTCGAACATCGGGGCGCACCTGCGATCCACCATCGGCCGGGCGGCCCTGGCGGGCGAGACGGCGGGCGGCGATGCGCTGGCGGGTATTTGGTGCGTTGTAATCCATACTGCGGTATCTGTTGAGGCGCAGCACGTTTTCCCTGCTGCGCCCTTACGATAGAGCCTCGATATTAGGAACCCTTCCGCTCCAGAGCCAGGAGGATCAGGCGGTCAAGCAGATCTGGGTAGCGGAGTCCGCTAGCCGCCCACATCTTGGCGTACATGCTGATTGGTGTGAATCCTGGCATCGTGTTGGCCTCATTAATCCAGAGTTCGCTAGTTTCCTTGTCAAGCAGAAAGTCAACGCGGGCCAGACCGGCACCATCAATCGCCAGGAAGGCGCGGGTGGCCAGGGCGCGCACGCTATCAGCCAGGGCGGCGTCAATCGGTGCCGGGATATGAATGGCCGACTGGCCGTGGATATACTTGGCATGATAATCGTACCACTCACCGGAAGGTACGATCTCGCCGGGAACGCTGGCCTCGGGCGTCTCATTACCCAGCACGCTGATTTCGATCTCGCGGGCCGGAATGCCTTGCTCGATCACAATCCGCCGGTCGTAGCGGGCGGCGTCAGCGATGGCGTATTTCAGGCCGTCACGGTCTTTGGCTTTACCCACGCCAACACTACTACCCATATTAGCAGGCTTCACGAAAACTGGGTAGTGTAATGTACTCTCAACAGCGGTGTAGGTTGCTTCAGGATCGCGCTGCCAGTCAGCGCGGCGTACCAGCAGCCAGGGCAGCAGAGGCAACCCAGCGGCGGCGAAGGCTGCCTTCATCAGTGCCTTATCCATACCCACGGCGCTGGCGGCCACTCCGCAGCCCACATAGGCCACCCCAGCAAGTTCCAGGAGCCCCTGTACTGTGCCATCCTCGCCCATAGGGCCGTGGAGGACAGGGAAGACCACATCAACGCCGGGAGGGAGGATGCGGGCCACGGTGGGCAGATCCATGTCACCGTGAGATGTCGGAGCGTCAACCTCGTTCTGTTGTTCCTCAAGAGCGTGCGCCCCCGCCGCCGACCCGGCTGGCAGGAGCGCCGGGTCGGCGGCGGCCAGCAGAGCGGGCATCGCTCCCGACCCGGTCAGCCAGCGACCATCTTTGGTAATTCCGACGGGCAGCACCTGATATTTTTCTGGGTCGAGGGCGGCGATCACTGCTTGGGCCGAGACGAGAGATACCTCGTGTTCGCCGCTCTGGCCACCGAATAAGACGGCGATAGTTTTTTTCATATCACTCGCACCTCAAGCTCAAGATTGACGCCAAACTGATGCTGGACAGTCTCCTGGACACGCGTGATCAGGTGTAAAACATCATCGCTCGATGCGCCGCCCAGGTTGATAATATAGTTGGCGTGGTGCCGACTGATCTCGGCGTTGCCCACGCGCATCCCCTTGAGGCCGGCGCGCTCGATCATCTGGCCGGAGCTTTGACCAGGCGGGTTCCGAAACACGCTGCCGCACGAGTGTCCCCAGGGAGTCTTGGTTTTGCGCTCGCTGGCGATCCTCGCCATGGTGGTAGCCAGGGCGGCGGGATCACTCCGATGTAATCGCAGGCTGGACGCAAGGATGAGCGGTGGCGTGCCGGATGGGTGGATCGCGCTCTCCTTCAACGTACTGTTCCGGTAGCTGTAGGCCATTCGCTCGACGGGCCAATCTTCCTCGATGGTATCCACCATCACCCTGACGGTGTGGAGTACCCCGGCAATGTCGCCGCCGTAGCAGCCCGCGTTCCCCAAGACCGCACCACCGACACTGCCCGGTAAACCCTCGGCCCATTCCAGACCAGCCCACCCCATTGCGGTCATACGTCGGGCGATTCCGGCTATCGGCGTACCAGCCTCAACGCGCAGGATAGCAGTATCGCCCCGATCATCAATCTGCCAGTTCTGGGCGCGGTAGCGGGCGATCAGGCCAGGGAACCCGGTATCGCGCACGAGCAGATTTGTCCCTCCGCCCACCCAGATCATCTCGACTCCAACCTTACAGGCCCATGCGACCAGGGCGCGAGCCTGCTCGACGCTGTGAACCTCTGCGTAGTAGCGGGCTGGCCCGCCGATCTGCCACGACGTATGCCGAGCCATCGGCTCGGCCTCGATGAGGGGTATGGGTGGTGCCTGGTAGGGGCGTGGCAGCAGGCGTGCCTTTGGCACACCTGCTGCTGCGCCCCCCATATATGTCAACAATTCCATCCCCACCCGTTCCCCGTCACCTGCGCCAAGAGTGATCACCACATCGCCGGGATGAACAAGACCCACCAAGATTGCAGCGCTCGTCTCCACGTCACCGCTGTAGCGAGCATCCACCCCGGCGGCGGCGACCCGTTCGGCCAGGGTGTGCGCCAGCGCCACCGGGTCGCCCTGCTCCCGTGCGGCGTAGATATTTCCCACCAGCAGGATGTCGGCAGGCAGGCAGGCATCAGGCCACTGGTCGAGCAGGGCCGTGGTGCGGCTGAAGGTGTGGGGTTGGAGGTACGCGACAATTCTTCGTCCGGGGTAGCGCATCTGCGCCGCCGCCAGGGTTGCCCGCACCTCGCTGGGGTGATGCCCGTAGTCGTCAATCACCGTTACCCCGCCGATCTCGCCCCGCAGCTCAAAGCGCCGTGCGCTGCCCCGGAAATTGGCCAGAGCCGCCGACGCGCCAGTCATGTCGGCACCCAGCAGTGCGGCAACCGCCAGGGCAGCCAGGGCGTTGCGCACATTATGCAGGCCAGGCAGGGCCAGTTCCTGTGCGCCTGCTCGGCGCTGACCCATGCGCCGCCGGTCGTAGCGCCAGAGATCAAAACTCACCCCTCCCGTGGGCGTCGCCGTCACCCCGCTGGCCGTCCAGTCGAGGGGGGCCAGCCGACACGAGACAGGATCGCTGGCGAGGCGCTCCTCAATGCCGTAAAAGCTGGACTCCGGGGCGTGGAGTTGGGCCACACCCGCGTCATCGCCGCAGAGAACCAAGTTGCGTGGGTTGGTCACGCTCGCGGCAAACTGAGCGAAGGCATCGGCGTATTCTGCCGCGTTTGGGTAAATATCCGGGTGATCCCACTCAATATTCGTAATCACCGCCAGATCTGGACGCAGGCTGAGGAAAGCGCGATCATACTCATCGGCCTCAATCACCAGGGGCGCATCTGGGTCGCCCCAGGCCGCATTACCGCCCAGGTCAGGCACCTCGGCACCGATGAGGAAGCCAGGGTTCATCCCAGCCCCGCGCAGCGCCACCGCGATCATGGCGCTTGTCGTCGTTTTGCCGTGGGAACCAGCCACCGCTACCACCCGCCGCTGCTGCGACCAGTCGCGCCAGAGGTCGCCGCGCTTGAGAACGGGGATGCCCAACTCGTGCGCCGCCACCAACTCGGGATGGTCGGCGCGCACCGCCG
>CAIXLU010000316.1 GCA_903920315.1 uncultured Oscillochloris sp. | reverse complement strand
TGTCCGCACCCGTGTTGAACACGGACGGCCATCATGAGCCGTTATGTGGCAGTGGGATGCCGTCGGAGGGCGTTGAACACTTTAAGGGTGATGGTGTTCAACACGTCACCTCTTTTACGGTCACTCGTGACCGTCCGGACGCCACATGCGGGCGTTCAACAGATCGCAAAAAGGAGCGGGGACGCGATGGGGCAGATCCGCGTTAGGGGTCTCGGTATCTTTGGGTCGGTGTCGGATGCCTGTTTACGGCATCAGGAGGCTACATACCGCCCCTCACACCACATAGGTACGAATGACGCCTGTTTACGGCATCAGGAGGCTACATAATGCCCCTGACACCACATATGTACGAATGACGCCCGTTGACGGCATCAGGATGCTACATAATGCCCCTGACACCCCCCGTGTGAACGACGGGATGAGGCACCGTGACCGCTATCTGTCGTTCATATGGGTATGGTCAGGGATTGCTGGGGCGCGATTCACCGGCATTCTCGATCCGCTGGGCACGTGGTAGACTGCTCTCTGTGGGGGGACAGCCATCGTGGGACGGGTGGCCTCCGGGCGACACGTCGCTGGAGAGATGGGCGAGGATGACGAATTCGTCGCGGTGTGCATCGGACGGGCGCGGGGTCGCCCTGGCGGAAACCGACATCCGGGCGACCCCGCGCCCGCACGACAAAGGACGTTTGGGTATGTCTGACGATCCCGTTCCCGCCCTCCGCACCGGCACGGTGCGCTGGTTCGACCCGGCCCGCTCGGTCGGCATCCTGGTGGATGACGACCTCCGCCCCTACGCCATCACGCGCTCCCGCGCCACGGTGATCTTCCCTGGCCAGCGCGTCACGTTCACGGCGCAGGCAGGGCCACGCGGGGATGTGGCAACCCACGTGGAGCCTATCGCCCCCCGGCTCACCGCCCTGCCCGAGGGAATCTCTGCCTACGATGCGGCCCCTGTGATTGCGCACACTCTGGGCGAGACGAGGGAGGCGATCCTGATTCACACCCGCCGCCTGTTCACGCGCTGCGGCTCCGCCGCCGTCTGGGCTATCGTCGAGGAGGCCCGCCAGATCGAGGCCAGCGGCGGCATGCTGACCTCGGATGGCACGCGCCGCCGCACGCTCGGCGGGGTCTTCTTCGCGCTCATGAAGGAGCGCATCGGCACGAAGCCGCGCTCGACCCGCGTGGCCGAACTGCCACCGGGCGCGGACGTGCTCGCCCCGGCCCCGGCCCACCTCGTCTCGGCCCCCCCCACCACGCCGCCGTCGGCCCCACCTGCGTCCCCCGCCGCCGCGCCGATCACCTGGACGGATCGGGTCGCCCTGATCGCCCCGCTCGCTGCGGGAAAGGCCAGCACCGTGAAAATCACCCTCATCGGACGCCCGCAGGGCGTGAAGGAAACCGCACAGTTCACCGTCCTTACGCTGACCCAGACCGGCCCGATGCCCGCTCTGCCGAAGGGCATCCCCGCGCCCGCCCAGATCCCGCCGACCACCTACGCGGTCTACATCGGTGGCAAGCAGTGGCGCAAGGTGGCCGACGCGCTCAAAGACGAGGACGATGTGCTGATCATCGAGGGCATGCCGTGCTACGACGAGACGACGAAGCTCATCACCGTATTCGCCACGAACACCACGACGAAGCTGACTCAGCAGGCCAAGCGACCCACCGGCGGCGACAGCCCGGTGCGCTCATGATGCGCGTCGGCGCGACCGAGGAAGGCACCCTCCCATGATCCCGCGCATCTTCGCCGTCGCGGTCTGCATCGGCCTCGCCCTAAGTCTCGCCCGCAGGCAGCGCACCGGCCTCGCGCTCTGGAGCGCGGGCGCGGCAGCCCTGCTGGCCCTCCTTCCCCTCTAGGTATAGAAGAACACCCACGAAAGGCACCACACGTTATGGCCGTCGCACGACCCACGACGAGATCGACCGAGCCGGTGGAACTTGGCCCCGTAGGGCGCGAGCTGGTACTGCGGATGATGAGCGATGAGGGCGAGCCAGCGGCGGCGCTGGTCGGACTGCTGGGGGACGCCTACACGGCACTGGTGAGCGGCGATGTGGCGGCGGCTCGCACGGCGATCTCCGCCGTGATCCGCCCCGCGCTCGATATGCAGCAGGCGATGGCGGCGCTTCAGCGGGCGATGGGCGGGGCGACGGACGCCAGCGCCGCCCTGGCCGCGCTGGCCCCGACGGAGCTTGACTCCGACCTGGCGCTGAACGGCCACCGTCTCGCCGCGTGGCACGAGGCGGCGGAGGCGTCCGTGGCGGCGCAGATGGAAGTGATCGAGCGAATTACCGCGCTCCAGCAGCGTGCGACCGTCGCAGCGGCACGATAGCACCCGTCTCGCCCGACGCCCCCGATCCGACTCCTCGGATCGGGGGCGTCGGGCGTTTTTTTTGCCCATGCTCCGGGGAGCATGGCACCGATCCCCCGCCCGCAAGATGCGGGTGCCGCCTGCTCCCCAGATGACCGCAGCCAACATCCGGGGGTGTTGGCGACAGGCCAAGACAGGCAGCCAACATCCGACGATGCGGGCGACAGGCCAAGACAGGCAGCCAGCATCGTCGGATGCTGGCGACGGGCCAGGATGTTGGCAGCCAGCATCGTCGGATGCGGGCGACGGGCCAGGATGTTGGCAGCCAGCATCGTCGGATGCTAGCAGCCAGCATCCGACGATGCTGTTGGGGGGATGTGGGGAGGTGAGGATGGTGGTGGGGAGGGGGGTGCGTGAAACGCGCTCGCCCTCACGCCGCGTATGGCTCTCGCCTCGGAGATCCGGCCTGCCACGCCTTCGCACGAGACAGCACCCCTGATCGTGCCGCCCGCACGATTCCCGCTGGGGTGCGCCCGCCGAACCGCCCCCGAGTACGGGGCAGATCGCAATGGAGTTCGCATCGGGGGGGCATCCCGTCCCCTCGCAAGGTGGTGGCTCCCACCATCCGGCACGCGCCAGGGGGCAGCCACCACCATCATCGGGTGGTGGCTGCCCGCTCGTCCCCTCGCAGGGTGGTGGCTCCCACCATCCGGCACGCGCCGGGGGGCAGCCGCCACCACCCGATGATGGTAGCGACCACCACCCGATGATGGTGGTGGGGGCCGACCATCAGCCACCACCATCATTCGATGGTAGCGACCACCACCCGATGATGGTGGTGGGGGCCGACCATCAGCCACCACCATCGAATGATGGGAGCGACCACCATCGAATGATGGTGGCGGGGCCGACCATCAGCCCGTCCCATCGCCGGATGGCAGCTAGGATGGCCGTCACCACCATCATCGGGTGGTGGTGACACCCGATCAGCCCGCGACCACCATCATTCGATGGTGGTGACGGCCATCGAATGATGGTGTTGTGGGGATGGGGGGAGGGAGGGATGTCAGTGGGGAGGTGGGGGTGAGAGACGCGCCCGCGCCCGCCCCCGAGAGTGCGATTCTTTTTCCGCAGACGATCAGCCCGCTCAAAGACGCCATCTCCCCCATCCCGCAGACGCTCGCCGCGTTGCAGACCGCCCCCGACGCGACCTTTACGCCTGTGCCACCGCCCCCCGACGAGCCGATCCCCGCCGCCCCCGCAGGCGAACCGGCACGGGACACCGGCCCGCCGAACCGCCCCCCATTAGTCTCTCTGCGCGGTAGTACCACGGGGACGAAGGGGCATGACTGATAGGCCATGTCCCTGGGGGGAATTTCTCGGTATACTGACGCGGATCTTAATTTTTTTGCACGGCGCTTCGGCGAAACGGCGCGGCAACCGGGGGAATGGGCCACATGTGGCACCAGCCCGGTCGCTGCGCCGTTTCTTTTTCGCCCCACGGGGGGCCAGGGAGATGGGGATGAGTTGCTCCGATACGATGCCGCACACGATGAGGTACGAGGGAGAGGTATTGGTGACACGATTACGGGTCGTCCTGCGGAAACTGGATCGCGCCCAAAAGCAACGCCCGAATACGTCGCAGCGTGAGGCGATCTTGATTCTGCGGGAGGTGCTGGGGATCGAGAGTCCCCCCGACTCCCATGAGGGAAAACGCTACCGGCATGAGGTGACACGACACCGATAGATCGGCGCGAACATCATTGACCCGGAATGAGATGGCCCCGATCCTGTCCGCGATCTCCGCTGACGCGGAGGCGTCGCTGACGGCAGCAGCGGCGGATGCGATCCTAAATCGCCCTGCCGCCCGACGCTCCGGTCTCCGCTGACGGGGGGGCCGACCGGACACCGTTGTCCGGTCAGTCCCATCCCGCGACGGTGGCTCCGCCTGACCTTGGCCTCGATCATCCTGGGCATCTTCGCCACGCTTGCCCCCAACTTCTCCAGCGCGGTGGGCATTCAGCAGTTCGCCACCATGAGCTGGCGGGACGTGAGGCCAGCGCGGTGCGGACGCAGCGGGCCGAGGACGAGAAGGCGGCGAAGGCGGCGGCGAAGAAGGGCGGCGGGGCCAAGAAGCCGACGGGATCGGCCCCGCGTCCGGCCCCGGCCCCGGCCCCGGCCCCATCCGCTGGGGTCACAGGTGACACGAGCGCGGGCGGGGCCACCCCCGCCCCCCGCTACCCGACCTTTGACGATCTGGCGACGGAGCGGGGCTGGAAACGCGATGCCGGGGATACGGTCGGCGGGATGGGCGACGAGTGGTGACGATGCGCAGGAGGGGACACCACCCGACACCGGTGTCGGGTGGTGTCCCGCCGATGACAGGGGAGGAGCGATGATCCGACTCACGACACCCATGCCCCACGACCACCCGGCGCGGCAACGTGAGCTGCTGCGGGTGCTGGCCCGCCTGGAGTTCGTACCCGCCCGCCACCTGCACGCCCTTGTCGCCCCCACGCGGCACCCCGTCACCTTCTGGCGCTGGCTCCAGACCATGCACGCCCACCGGATGATCTGGCGGCACCCCGTGGCGGCGGTGCGGCTCCCTGGCGGCATCGGCGCAGCGAACAAGGCCGCGCCGCCATGCCCACCGATGCTCTACGGCCTGACCGCCCACGGGCGGGAGTGGCTAGAACGCGAGGGGGTGGAGGATGACCCCGCCGTGCCGGAGCGGGCCATCGTGCGGGATTGGCGGCGGCCCGAGGTGAAGCTGGGCCAACTCACCCACGATCTGCTCGTGGTGGAGTGGTGTGCGCGGGCGATCCTGGGTCTCCGCCGCTCTCCCATGCTCCACCGCGTCGAGGTGGTCATGGAGTATGTCAGCGCGACGAACGCGAAGGGACAGGCGATTCAGCGGTTCGACGCCCTGGTACTCGTGCAGATGGCTCCGCCGCGTCCCGGCGCGGCGGAGCCAGATTCACTGCCGTGGGGATGGGCGCACCCAGGCGCACCCGGCGTGCTGGCCTGGGCGATTGAGATCGACCGAGGGACGGAGCCGCTGATGACGCTGCTGGGCAAAGCGGTGATGTACCGCGATCTCACCGTCAGCGGCCACTATGAGGCCACCCTGGGGGTGACGCCGCTGCCGGTGGTGGTGACGCCCACCGCACGGCGGGCCATGCAGATCGCCCGCGAGTGGGGGCATGGCTGGCCCGGTGGGCGCGGCATCGTCGCCCCGATTGACCGGCTGGCCGACCGGCACGGTGGCATCCTCTGGGGCCGCTACAAGACGCTGGGGTTCAACCCCGCACGGGACGCGACGCTCTGGGAGGATCTGGGCCTCACACAGGAGCAATGGGATACGCCACAGGAAGACAAGGAAGAATCTGATGGATGACTTAACGCGACGCCTCAGCCAGAAAACCGCACTGTTACCGATGTCGGAGCGTGACGTGGCCGTCTTGCGGCTCCTGGGTCGGTTGGGCATGGTGATGGGGCAGACCATCCGGGATCTCATCTGCCCCGATTACCATGCGGCGTCGTGCCGACGGCTCATGCGCGAACTGACCGACCGCAAGCTCCTGTGGCAAGCGCGTGTGCCCCACGTCAACGCGGCGGGGCGTTCGCAGGGTCGGGCATGGAACGTCTATGGCCTCACCGACGAGGGACGGCAGATGCTCGACACCTTTGGGGTGGAGCCACACGACGGCACCTTCGAGCGGCTGATCGTCCGCTCGAAGCAGGCACCCTCGGCTCCCGCCGTGGCCTCCTTGGTCAGCGAGACGTACGTCAGCGATTGGTGCGCCTCCCTGCTCGATCAGGTGCGCCGCACGCCGATGCTGGCCGGTGTCCATATGCAGCGGCGCTACGCGGTGACAGGCCGCGACGGGGCAGTGCGTCAGACCATCGGGGCGATGATTGTTCTGGCCTTTGACCCCGAACAGAAGACGTTCGAGCGGCCCGGCTGGTCAATCCCCTGGCTCACCGATGGCGCGACCGCATCCTCGTGGCGCATCGTGCGTCTGGCCCTGGAGGTGGATACCGGGGTGATGGCGATGCGCTCACTCTTTGAGATGGCGCAGACCTACGCCGAGCTTACCGACAACGGCACCTACCAGAAACTCCTGGGTGGCTCGCCCCGTCCGGTGCTGATCACCCCCCCCGCCCGGCGCGTGCGGGCCGTCGCGGAGGTGTGGATGGGTGCGTGGGGCGGTTCACCCGCGTTGCTGTCCAGCGTGGCCCGCACCTGTCACCCCGAGTACGGAGTGCTGTGGGGCGAGTACATGGCGCTCAAAACAAACCCGGTGCAGAAAACGAGCCTGCTCGGAACGCTCCTCGGAACCGCAGAACAGTGGCCCGCAAAGACTCAGAGGTGGCCCGGCGCAGGGTCTCCCGTGTCACCGGGGACGGGAGCGAAGCCCGCGTGATCACGATGCCGGAATCCATGCACGCCACACACACCCACGTCCCACAGGACACGCCTCGCGAGGCGCGTAGATCGGCGCACAGACGGGCGCGTAGCAGGCGCGTAGATCGGCGCACAGACGGGCGCGTAGCAGGCGCACAGCAGGCGCACAGCAGGCTCACAGCGTGTCCTACGGCGGGCCAGTCCCGCCCGTCCGGGCGCGGGAGTTCCGGGCGACATTCTTCCTGCCTCTGCGAGCCAGGAAGAGCGGGTACTCGCCTGTTCAGTCGGTGTGCGCCACCCCGGTCGTCGTCGCCCCCGTCGCCCCCCGTGCTCATCGTCGCCCCGCGTGCTCATCGTCGCCCGCGTGCTCATCGTCGCCCCGCGTGCTCATCGTCGCCCCGCGTGCTCATCGTCGCCCCCCGTCGCCCCCGTCGCCCCGCGTGCTCATCGTCGCCCCCATCGTCGTCATCGTCTCTCCGGCGAGCGGCATCCCTCGACGTGGTGTGCATCCCGACGCGACGGCGCGTGCAGCGGAATCACTGAATCCTCTCTGATGATCATGGAGATTCATTGAGGGGCAGGCGGGCAAAGCGAGTGCAGGCGGGCGACACGAGCGTGGGGGTGGCGACGAAGCATGACCAGAGAGACGAAGCAGACCAAGAGCAACGAGGCAGGCAATGAGGAACGAGGCAGGCAATGAGGAACGAGGCAGTCAATGAGCAACGAGGCAGGCAATGAGCAACGAGGCAGGCCATGAGCGACAACGACAACACCATGAGCAACGAGGCAGGCCATGAAAGACGAGGTGGGCATGGCGGGCCACACGATCACCGCGAGGCAGGGCGTGGGGGCACGCGGCACGACCAGGGGGACGAGACGCGAAGCGCGGCACCCGCCCGTCAGGGCGGGGGCCACGTCAGCGGCCACCCTCGCGAAACGTTTCCCCAGGCTCCCCCCGTTCCGGTCGGCGGGGCCACGTCAGCGGCCACCCTCGCGAAACGTTTCCCCAGGCTCCTCCGCGTGCGGCGCGGGGGCTACGTCGGCGGGCGCACTCCGTCACCTGCGGAAATTCCGCAGGTGAGGTCAATCCCGCGTGCGGCGCGGGGGCCAGTCGGCGGGTACCCCTGGCGAAACGTTTCCCCAGGCTCCCCCCGTTCCGGGCCAGCGGCAGGTCGGCGGGGCCAGTCGGCGGGCGCGAGGGGGGGGAGCGCGATACCCCCCCTCGGCGGGGGGCGAGACGCCGCTGGGGGGGCGGCGGGGTTCATCGGTCACGGGTGCCGTGTGCAGACAGGGGGGCGCGATGTGTCTTCAATGGTGCTACATCCAGGGCTGGCTGATTGACAACGACCTGCCGTGCGGGGCGTGTCCGGCCTACGGGCGGTCGCCCGTCGCCGCATGTGTCACCTGCGTTCACCGACGCGAGGGGGCGCACGGCCCGCTCTGTGTGCTGACTCACGCCCCGCTGCCCCATGTCGGGGGCTGCTGTCACCACAACGCCGACCGGGGGCGCGTCCGGGACGCCCTGCCCTGGGATGCGCTGCCGGTCGCCCCCTGGCTGCCCGCCGCGCACCTCTGCGTCCCGGATGGGGAGGTGTGGCTTCGGCTCGCCGACCTCGCCGTGCCGCTGGTCTATGGTGTCACCGCTGACGCCTGGGAAACCGCCGTGGCCCTGCCCCCGGCGGAGCCGATCCCCGACGCCCCGCCGCACGTGGCGCGGGCAATGGACGTACTGGAGGCGCTGAGTGAGGGGGGCGATCCGACCCGCGCCTCGTCCCAGCTTGTCGCCCTGCTCGCCGTCACACCGCTGGAGGAGATCCCGACCTACTGGCGCAGCATCGTCGCGGAGACGGTGGCGCTTATCACCGAAAGAGGACACACATGACCATTACGATTGCGTTGGCGGGAAAAGGGAGCGCGGGCAAGACGACGCTGCTGCCGTCGCTGCGGGCGGCGGCGGCGGCGCGGCGGCCCGCCGAGCGGCGGCTGGTGGTGGATGCCGATCCCCACCAGAGCCTCACGACCCTGCTGGGCCACCAGGGATGTCCGACCGTCGCGGGGCTGCGGTCGGCCTACGAGCGGGAACTGCTCACCGGGGCCGCGCTGCGCGAGGATGAGTCCCGCGAGGCGTTTCTGGAGGCCCGCATGGGCCAGGAGGCGGTGGTAACGACCCCCGGCTACGACTTCCTGAGCCTGGGCCAGTGGGAACTCGCGGGATCGCAGTGTACGCCCCATCGGGTGCTGGCGCGGGCGGTGGGCGGGGTGCTGACGCGGTATGACCTCGTGCTGTGCGATCACGAGGCGGGCGTGGAACATCTGGGGCGCTACGCCGGGATGTCGCTGGACGCCCTGGTCATCGTGGCGACCCCGGAGCGACTGTCGCTCGACGTAGCCGGACGCATCGCGGCGAGCGCCTGCCGCGTGCGCGAATCGCCCCGCCGCATGTACCTGCTGCTGAATCGGGTACGGGCGGGCGACATGGAGAAGCGGCATGTGATCGACGCGCTCGATCAGCTCGATCATGCGGACGTGCGCGTCCTGGGCGCGGTGAGTGAGGCCGACGACGAGCCGCACACGCTCGGGGCGGATCATCCCTGGCACGGCCAGCTTGCCCCGCTCTGGTACCCGTTGCTCGGCCACGTGCGGGCATCGGCGGCGCGGGCCTCCGGGGAGGGGCTGGCGGCGCTTCGGGCGAACGGGCATCGGCAGGAGGGTCGTCAATGAGCGGCTTTCAGACCCATGCCCTGGTCGGCGGCGTCGGCGGCCTGGGCCTCGTGACCTCTCTGGAGCGCACGCACGCGGCGCTGCTGCCGCAGATCGGCGGCGACAGCGCCGCGCTGCTCGGCATCCCCGGCGGGGTCAGCGGCGCGGCGGTGATCGTCGCCAGCGCGTTCCTGGCCCTGGTGCCGGACATAGACGAACCGCACAGCTTCGTCGCCCAGCGCGTGCGCGAGGTGCTGCTGCTGGTCGGGCTGGCGCTCGGCATCGCGCTGGGCATCCTGGCGCACGGCCCGCTGTGGCTGCCGCTGGCGGCGGGCGCGGTCGGCGGGGCGGCGGGCCTCCTGAGCGGGACGTGGCTGCTGAAGGGCATCCGTGCAGCGGCGGGCGGCCACCGGCGCTTCACCCACTCGCTCGTGCTTGCGGGGGGACTCGCGCTGCTCGCGGGGGAACTCGGGCGCACGGGCGCGGGCCTCGTCTGGCTCGTCCCCGCCGCGTTCGCCTGGGGCATCGTGCTGCACGATCTGGCCGATCTGGTCACGCCGAGCGGCCTGCCCCTGCTTTTTCCCTTCTCGAACATCTCGATTCGGCTGTTGCCCGCACCGCTGTGTCGTTACGGCGAGTCGCTGATGGTCGTGGCCGCGCTGGCCGTCGGCTGGCTGTTGCTGCGTGGCTAAACCTGCCCGCGTGAAAGGACTCCCATCCACCATGTCTACACGATGGTTCTGCTCCTGTCTCTCGCTGCTCATCCTGCTCCTGGGGGGCTGCGGCTCCCCCCCGGCGCTCGTCGTCTACGAGCGCACGGGGGGAATCCTCGGCGTCACCGAGCGCCTCACCCTTCACCCGAGCGGGGTGGTGCAGGTGGGGTCGCAGTGCACGACGCTCCCCGCCACCGAGGTGCACCAGCTTACGACGATGCTCATGGCGGTGAACCTCGCGAGTCTTCCCTCGGTGTCGCGGGCCGCGAGGCCGAACGCCGATCTCATGTCGCACACGCTGACCTTCGACGGCATCACCGTCACCGGGGAGGACACCGCACTCCCCTCCGTTCTTCTGCCGGTGATTGACCGGCTTAATCAGATTATCCTCGCCACCCACGGGACGGCACTGCCGTGTCCCGTGGCCTAACAGACACGGAATCATCATCATGGCCCCACGAACCAAGACCGTTGCGCAGGTGATCGACATCGGACGGGATCAGATTGAGGTTGACGCGGGACAGGTGCGTCAGGAGAAAACGGACGGGCTTCAGGAGCTGGCGGCGAGCATGAGGGGGGGTAGCGTGCTACCCCCCCTCGTCGTCACCGACCTGGGGAAAGGGCGCTATCGGCTGCTGGATGGCGAGCGCCGCTGGCTGGCGGCGGGCATCGCCGGGTGGGAGCGCGTGCCCTGTATCGTGCAGCCCCCGAAGGGCTACCTGGACACGCGCATCGAGCAGATGCAGCGCAACAACGCCCTGCCGATGACCCCGCTGGAGTGGGCGCAGGGCAGCTACCACGCCTACCTTGCCGCCAACATTGCGGCGCTGGCGAGCGAGCAGGGCATCGCCGACCCGAGCGAGGGGCTGGTGGAGGCGGGACTGACGGCCACCGCGCAGCGGGAGAAACTGGAGGGCTGGCTGGCGGAGCGGGCGGGGATGCCGGTGACAGACTATCTCACCAGCGGCACGGTGCGCGTGACCCGCAAAACGGTCTTCGAGCGTCTGGGCAAACCGACCAGCGATGCCGCGATTAAGAAGCTCTGGGCACCGCTAAAGCTGCCCGCGACGCTTCAGGACACACTGGAGGGGACGGGGGTGTCCTCGCGCACGATGATCGACCTCGCGGGCCTGCCCGACGAGGTGCAGCAGGATGCGGTGGACGCGGCCCTGGCCGCCGCTGGTGTCTGCGGTGACGTGGGCGCGGCGCTGCGGAAGGAGATCACGGCGCGGAAGGCCGAGACCGAGGGCGAGGCCGATGCGGGGGACGCGCCGACGAGCGACGGCGACGGCGACGGCGACGGCGACGGCGACCTGGGCATGGCCGCTCTGGCCGCCGGGGAGCGCGGCGACGGCTTTGTGCCTGACCCGACTCTGGCGCTGCCGTTCGGGGGCGGCCCTGGTGGCACGGGGGCCATGCACGTAGATGGCCCCGCGCCGCGCACCGGCAGCACACCCCCGGCGGGACACGGGCAGCACTGGCCGCACGATACGGTGTTGCAGTTCGAGGCGGGCCTGGAGGCGCTGCTGGGCTGCTGTGATGCCGTCGGCCCCGCCACGCTGAACGGGGAGCAGCAGCGGCTCCTGGGCAGCCTGTGGCGCGAAGTGCAGGAGCGGGCCGCGACGGCGGGGCTGACGGATGAGGCGACGCGATGACCGATCTGCCTGCTCTCCCCCTCCTGGCCGGGGGACGACTGCGCGACATCCCGGTTGCCGCCATCCGCCCCTCGGTGCGCAACCCGCGCACCGATGCGGCGGCGGCGCTTGACGGCATGACCGCGAGCCTGGGGGCCGGGATGGTGCAGTTCCCGCTGGTCGTGGCCGTCAGCGATGACGCCTATGAGCTGATCGACGGGGAGCGGCGCTGGCGGGGAGCGCAGGCGGCGGGGATGTCCACCCTCACCTGCGTGGTGTGCGCGGGCGGCTCCCCGTCGGCCACCCTGTTCACCCAGATCATCGCCAACCTGCACCGCCAGGATCTCGGCCCGCTCGACGAGGCGGCGGCGCTGAAAGCCGCATGGCTGGTACTGAACGCGCAGGACGTGGGCCTGGGCGCACAGGCCGACGCGATCCTGGGGGCGGCACCGCAGCTCGCGGATGTCCTCGGGCCGCTGCGGCGGATGCTGGATGAGGCGGGCTGGAACTTTTCCGCGCCGCCTGTCGCGCAGGCGGTCTTTCTGGAACGCCTGGGCCTGGGGATGTCGGCGACGACGCTGCGAAAGAAACTCCAAATCCTCGGGGCGACTGAGGCAATCCAGACGGTCGCCCGGACGCATCGGCTGACCGCCGCGTCGATCCGCGCCCTGATGACCCTGGAGCCGGAGCCGCAGACAACGCTGCTGACGGCCATTGACGCTGACCCCGCGCTGGCGAAGCAGGTACGGGCCATTGTGCAGGGGGTCACGAAGAAGGGGCGCACGATGGACGAGGCGATCAGCGTGGTCAGCGGGCGCGGGCAGGCGGGGAATCCCCCCGATGCCGATCTCACGCGGGGCGGGGCGGGCGACCCGGCCCCGGCCCGCGCCGATGCCGTCAGCGGTGACACGAGCGCTACTGCCGCGCCCGCCCGCCCGCCGATCAGCGACGATGCGGCAATGGACGCCGTGCTGCCGCTCATCGAACTGGCGCAGAGTCTCGAAACCACGCTCACCCGGCTGCGCGGGCTGCTGGGAGCCAGCGCCACCCTGGCCGATCTGCCTGACCCCTGGGGCGGATATGCGGCAGAAGCCGTGCGCCTGATGAGGAATCGTGTCCAGCCCTACATGTCTGAGTAAGCAGGTTTCAGGTTTCAGGTTTCAGGTTTTAGGGGTCAGGGGTCAGGGGTCAGGGGTCAGGGGTCAGGGGTCAGGGGTCAGG
>CAIXLU010000315.1 GCA_903920315.1 uncultured Oscillochloris sp. | reverse complement strand
GCTGCATTATCTTGCTTACTATCCCGTACGTGAGCGCCTGCCCACCCTCAACAGCAACCTGATCAATACCGCCCGCGCCAAAGCGTCTGAGGCGTTGCGAAGTGCGTTTGCATTGCAGGAACAGGAGCGCACGGTCAGGATGCCGCAGTCGGACGCCTGCCCGCCGCGCTACAACGTGCATACCTACCGGGTCGATTGGGAGAGTCAGACGGTGCGCCTGTCGCTGGTCGGGGAGCGGCAGACGATTCGCTTTGATGTGCCTGACTACTGCTCTCACTACACGGGCTATCCGGTTGATACGGCAGACCTGATCAACCGGAATGGCGTCTGGTGGCTGCATGTCGTCGTGACCATGCCCGCGCCTGACGTGGAGCCGACCAGGAGGCGGACGGCAATCCGAGCGCTCTGCGCGATGACCCCGGCCCCTACAACGCCCTGGCCTTCAGCCGCGACGGCGGCCTGCTCGCGGTGGCGCAGCGCGACGGCACAGTGCGCCTGCTGCGTCCCGCCGATGGCGGTGATGTGGCACAACTCGACGCTGGACGTGCGTCACGCACCTGGTCTTCAGCCCCGATAGTAGCCTGCTGGGGACACGCAGCGCCGACGGCAGCACGACGATCTGGCGGCTCGCGGATCCATACCTCGTTTGCTACGCTCCAGACCGACCCGGATGTTCCGGACACGCATGGTGGGCCGAGCCAGTCCCCGAGCCTGATCGTCTCACCCGACAACCAGATGCTCATCACGGGCGGGGCGGCGGGTGTGGCGATCTACGACCTCGCCAGCGGTCGCGAGTTGCGCCGCCTGAAGATCGCAGCCGAAGCGGTGGCCATCGGCCCCGAGCAGCACCTGCTGGCGGTACTGAGCGGCGGGCGCGTGACGCTCTGGGGTGTAGCCACTAGACAGGCGGAATAAACGGCACGACTGGCCCGCCAATCAGCGGGCCGACAAATTGTAGCATCGCGCCGGTTCGCGTCGGTTCGCTTCATCCACCTCGCTATGCATCTCTCGTAAGCCAAACATTCACCCCAAGACATGGTTCAGAACAGCTTTACAGTGTGCGGTGTTTGTAGTGCGGGCTTCCAGCCCGCTAGATGCGCGTCGGCAGGCTGGAAGCCTGCACTACGAACTGTAAACCTGAAACCTGGCACCTGAAACCTTGTCCAATGTTACAATGATTCCCGTATCACACCAGCTCAGAGAAGGGAGATTCTGAGATCCACCGTGTTGCGCGGCAGAACGTATGAGTTATAGGATACCCACATGTTAACGTTAGCGACCCACAACCTCTACAGAGGCGGCCCCAAAGATTACTCCGCCTGGGCACGCGATCTCGCCGCTCTCGACCCGAATATCCTGCTGCTCCAAGAGAGCAGTGAACCAGCCCTCTACGTGGGGAACCTCCCGCCCGAGCGACTCCATCCACGCGCCGACTCGCGTTTCGCATGACTACGAGGGAGAGGTCGGTGCCGTCCTCGATGTGATCACTCGGCTGGCGGCGGGCCACGATCTGATCATCGGTGGGGATTTCAATCTCACGATGAGCGCACGGCATGGTGCAGAGGAGCGCAAGAATACGCCGGGCGAACGGGCCATTCACCGGCGGCTCCGCGATGAGTTCGGCCTGATCAACTGCTGGCAGACGCTTCATCCTGACGAGGCTCTGTCCCAAACATACCGCCACTTTTTTAGCGACGATCCTCAGTCTTTCCATATTGATGGTCTGTTTGTCCCGGCAGCGTGGCAACCATTCCTGAAGAGTTGTGAGGTCGCCAACGGCCCGGCGTGGCGTGGGTCAATGAACAGCGATCACTTCCCGATCATCGCAACGTTCGCTCCGTAGACGTACCTCGATTGCGCCCAAGGTAGCTCGGCGCACATCACCAACAACCATGAGTGCGATGTCCCCCAGCGCCTTCCGCACCCGGCCCACCTCGCCCTCCACGTCAATCTCGGTCATCTCGTAGCGGCCCAGGTCGCTCGGGTTGGCGACGACGAACAGGGCGCTCAGGGCGGGCCTTGGCCCTAACGTAATCGGGCGGGTGTCGGGGCTATCGAGAGAGCGAACGAGGCGGAGGCGGGCGTCGGTCGCCAGGAGAGCGTCGGTCAGCGGATCGCGCAGGGTCTCCCAGCGCAGGGCGTGGGTGTCGCCGATGTCGCAGCGAGGGACAGGCGCAGGCGCAGCGGGAGGGCCGCGCCATCGGCGACCCGCCGTGCGTCACGCTACGCATCACGGAGCCGCTGGCCGGCAAAGAGTTGTTCGGTGAGGGCGCGCCCGTAAACAGTGCTACATCATCTCCCGCCACTCAGCCATCTCCGGTGTCCATATCTCCAGTCCCGGCATGCGGCGAAACCATGCGCCCTGGCGACGGATGAAGCTGTGGGTGTCGAACTTCAGCCGCTCAGCGCATGCCTCTCGGCTGGCCTCGCCCTCCAGGTAGGGCCGCATCTGGGTGTAGCCCAGGCTCGACATGGCCGGTAGCTCCCATCCGTAGCCACGCGCCCGCAGGCTCGCCACCTCATCGGCCAGCCCCGCACCTACCATGTCCTCCACGCGCTGATCTGCGCGCCGGTAGATCTCCTCGCGCTCGCGGTTTAGCCAGATTGTGCGGATGTGATAGGGCGGCGGCACCCGCGTCTGCTGCGCCGAGATCGGTTTGCCGCTCACGATATGAACCTCCAGGGCGCGGATCACTCGCCGCAGGTTATTTGGCGCAATCTGCGCCGCTGCCGCCGGATCCACCTCGGCCAGACGGGCGTGTAGCGCCCCGATACCGCGCTCAGCAGACTCTCGCTCCAACTCGGCGCGCAGTTCTGGGTGCGGCGGCACCCGAGGGATGTTCCAGCCCTCCAGTATTGCCGCGAGGTACTGGCCGGTGCCGCCTACCAGCAGCGGCACCCGTCCCCTCGCCACAATGTCCGCAATCGCCGCCATGGCCAGATCCTGATAGCCTGCCAGCGAGAAATCCTCGTCCGGGTCACGGATATCAACCAGATGATGTACCGCCGCCGCCCGCTCGTCCAGGGTCGGCTTGGCCGTACCAATATCCATGTACCGGTAGATCTGCCGCGAGTCGGCTGAGACAATCTCACCGCCAACGCGGCTGGCCATTGCGATGGCCAGCCGCGTTTTGCCCACGGCAGTCGGGCCAATAATCGCTGTCAGAGTTGCCTGCTGCATCAATGCCTTCTCTCACCAAGACATAATTGCAGATTGCAGATTGCAGATTGCAGATGTGCCGCAATAGGACGCAGTGCATGTATCCAAACTGTCACGCTGGTGTGAAACATTCATTAGGCATGCAGGTAACAAAATGACAACCGACAACCAACAACCAATGTCTCTGCGCTACCGGGCCCGACAGTTCTTTGCGGCGCTGCGGGCAGAGGTGAGGGCGGACGAACGTGCGATGGTGGCCCGCACGCTCGCGCCGGAGGAGTTTTGTCTGTTTGATTGCATGCCGACCTACGATCAACGTCACTGCCTTGATGTGCATCGCACCCTGGTGGATGCGGGGCATTGCGACCCGCTGCTGCTGCGGGCGGCGATCTTCCATGACTGCGGGAAGGTGGACGATGACGGGAGGCCGATGGGGTTGGGCTGGTATATTCTGGTTACGCTGCTGAGACGGATACCGCCGCTCTACCACGCTGCCGCCGCCAGTGGGCGCGGCCCGCTGCGACCAGTTCGCATCTACGCTGAACATGCCTGGCGCGGTGCGCAGATGGCTGCCGCCGTCGGCAGCCCGCCCGAGATCGTGACAATCCTC